>CALBPW010000409.1 GCA_937899145.1 uncultured Bacteroidota bacterium | reverse complement strand
ATGGGTCTTCTCACCACCAGTATTACCTACGGTGTTATAGTCTTGCTCTGAACCCTGGCCAACGATGAACCGTCCGCGAAGATCGGGCAGACAGAACATTCCCGAAGCGGTTGATTATAAAATAATACACGTCTGTTCCGACGATGATGACTTATTTACGGTCTGCAAGGACAAAATGCTTGAAACCGTCAAAGAAAAACTTTCCGCGGCAGAAAAAATCGCCGGCATGTGGCAAGTTGATGGTGTCGCCAATGGTTATCAGCTTGTAGTAGATGCCGTTTTTGTGCGAGTAACCTTCGTATTTGCTTGAGCATGAATTGGCAAGCAGGCTGATGGCAATGGTCGGCAACCAAAGTATTTTTGCTATTTTCGAATTTATTGGCATTTCGATAAAATTAGTGCGTTAAATTAATTAAATCTACTTGATATACTATAGTTGAGCGGGCGGGAATTTTTTTTCCGTCGCCTAAAAGTCCGTGAGCCAAGTGTGGTGGCATTATAAAACGGGCTTTGTCGCCAATTCGCATTTTCAAAATACCTTCTTCAAGTCCTGATTCTACGCCACCTTGTCCAATTAAGAATGTTTTTTCGCCAGTGCTGTCTGATGTGTAGCATAGTGTGCCATCGAGCAGCCACACGCTGTAGTTGATGCTGGCAATCAATCCTGTGCGTGCGCTGTCGCCGGCGCCGTGTTCGTAAATCTGATACCAAAGTCCGGTTTTGCTTGTTTGCATGTTCCATTGTCGGCGTTCGGCGTAGCTTGCGATGCGTTCTTGGTCGATGCTTACAAGACCGTGGTTGGCTTGTATAAGGTTTTCTTTGCTCATTGGCACCATATCAGGTTGCTTGCTTTTATTGGTGCAGCACGCTAATGTCAATACTATTAATATGTATGGCGGGATTTTCATTTTTCGAGATATTGCGCGTATTCGGGCAAAACTTTTTCGAAATAGTAGATTGTTTTTCCGATGGTTTTATGAAATTCGCCACCAGCCGCATTTAAGTGCCCGCCGCCGCTGAAGCGCTCTGCGGCCACTTTATTAGCAGGAAAACTGCCTCGTGAGCGGAACGAGCATTTTGTTAATCCGTCTTTTTCTGTAAATAGTGCTGAGAAGTTTATTCCATCAATAGTGAGCGGATAGTTTACAAGTCCTTCGGTATCACCTTGTTGATTATTAAAATTTTCAAGTTCCTTTTTGGTTAGCCAGATGTATGCGGTTTGAAATTCGGGTAGCACTTTCATTTTTTTGAATAGTCCGAAACCTAATAGGCGTAGGCGTGTTTCTGAAAAATGGTTCATCACATTGTCGATAATTTGGTCTTTGTTGATACCAGCTTCAAGTAGGTGTGCGGTTATTGTGAATGTGATAGGGTTTGAAGAGCTATAATTGAAACAGCCAGTATCGGTTAAAATACCTGTAAATAAGCAAGTTGCAATATCTGGATTTGGCACATTGGCACCGCTTAATTCCGATATTAGTTCGTACATCATTTCGGCTGTGCTGCTTGCCTCGGGGCGGCTGTAGGCAATATCGAAGCGGACTTCGGGAAATGGGTGATGGTCGATGAGGATGCGCGGTGCGGGATTGGCGTCAAAACTTTTTTGAGAGTCGCCCAAACGGTTGCTGTTGTTAAAATCCGCCATAATCACAAGTTCGGCTGCGGCAATTATTGCATCGGCTTCAGCTTGTGTTGTTTTGTACGTTACTATTTTGTCGACATTTGGCAGCCATTTAAGATTGTTTGGCATAAGGTCGGGCAAGATGAATGTCGCATTTTTCCCTATCGATGTCAGATAGATATAAAGAGCTAAACCTGAGCCAATTGCATCGCCATCAGGGTTTTTATGAGCTACTATTGCAATGTTATTGGCATCGCTTATCATCTTGCGTGCCGATTCTACAAATTCTTTACTTATGTATCTGGTTTCCAATGTATTTAATGTTTAAAGTTTAACAGGTTTAGCGAGTTTGAATTCCAATTCCTAATTTCTAAATCCTAACAATATCGCCGCCTAAAGCGTTTATTCTCAGGTCAATATCTTCGTATCCACGGTCTATTTGGTCGATGTTATCGATTACAGATGTCCCTTTGGCTGAAAGGGCAGCAATTAGCAGTGCCATGCCAGCGCGGATGTCGGGGCTTGTCATATTAATTCCTTTTAGCGAGTGGCGGTTGTTCATTCCGATAACTGTGGCGCGGTGTGGGTCGCAAAGGATTATTTGTGCGCCCATATCTATCAGTTTGTCAACAAAAAACAATCGGCTTTCAAACATTTTTTGGTGGAAAAGTACGCTGCCGTTGGCTTGTGTTGCGGTTACAAGTAGTACGCTGAGTAGGTCAGGAGTGAGGCCGGGCCAAGGAGCGTCGTCTATTGTCAGTATTGAGCCGTCAATAAAGGTGTCTATCTCGTAATGCTCTTGTGCAGGAATGTGAAGGTCGTCGCCTTGCAAATCCATCCGAATACCAAGCCGTTGAAAGGCGCGTGGAATGATTCCAAGGTTTTGGTACGATACGTTTTTGATTGTAAGTTCGGAGCGTGTCATGGCGGCAAGACCAATGAAACTGCCAATTTCAATCATATCGGGCAGAATGGTGTGTGTGCAACCATGAAGTAGGGTAACGCCTTCAATGGTAAGCAGATTGGAGCCGATGCCTGAAATTTTTGCGCCCATTTTGTTCAGCATTTTGCAAAGTTGCTGAATGTATGGTTCGCAGGCTGCATTGTAGATGGTTGTTGTTCCTTTTGCCATTACAGCGGCTAAAATGATGTTGGCGGTTCCGGTAACTGAGGCTTCGTCGAGTAGCATATATGTGCCTTTCAGGTTTTTACCTTCAACGTTGTAGAATTTGCCATCGGCATCGTATTCAAAGTTAGCTCCAAGGTTTTGCAGTCCGATAAAGTGAGTGTCTAATCGGCGTCGGCCTATTTTGTCGCCTCCGGGTTTCGGAATATATGCTTTGCCAAACCGTGCAAGTAGAGGCCCGACAAGCATTACCGAACCACGTATTTTTGCGGTTTTCTCGGCAAATTCACGCGATTGCAGATATTCAGGTTGAATTTTGTCGGCTTTAAACCGGCAAGTGTGTTTATCAATATGTTCAACGCTAACGCCCATTTCGGCGATTATGTTGATTAGTGTATTGACATCGCGGATGTTGGGGATGTTGCTGATGGTGACTGGCTCAGCGGTGAGCA
>CALBPW010000408.1 GCA_937899145.1 uncultured Bacteroidota bacterium | reverse complement strand
GGCATAGTCTAAAGCATCGTGATCATGTGTAACCATGAAGATTATTTTTCCTTCATTTTGCAAACTTTTTAAAATATCTAATACTATTTTAGTATTGCTATCATCTAAATCTCCTGTTGGTTCATCAGCGAAGATAATCTTTGGATCCATGATTAATGCTCGGGCAATAGCCATTCTTCTTAATTCACCACCCGACAATTCGTTAGGGTAACTATCCTTTAAGCTTTCAATATCCAGTTTCTTCAATAATTCCTTAGCATATTCACTTCTATCTTCTTTGTCATAACCATTTATTGTTTTATGATTCCTATTTAATACTTTACCTTAAATTCTGCTGGCAAAGATAAGCAAATATTTCGAAACATGCAAGAAAAAGCAAGAATCTTTTCTTGAGTCCTGCCATATTATTCTATACACTGTTAGTCCAAAATGTCTGAAAGTAACTCACGAGGACAGGTACAACGGGTTAACTCACTAGTCCTGTCACATAATTTGACGCACATCAAATTTTTTTGTTGCATTCCACAAGAGGCGGTTCAGAATTTTGTTGGCGTTACCATAGCCTTTGTTTATGTCATCGCCTGAATGTCCGCCACATAAGCCATCAACCTCAATTTTGAATGCTGATTGATTTCGTGCAACTTTTTGCGTAGAATATTTGAATCGAGCAATGGTGTTTATTCCGCCAGCGCAACCTATAAAAACTTGACCTTCGTCTTCCGAGTCTAAATTGATAAGTGTTTTACCATTTAACATATTGGCATCTAATGCAAAAGCCCCTGTTAATCCAGTTTCTTCGTCAACAGTGAATAGGCACTCAAGATTCGGGTGTCGCACATCGGTTGATGCCAAAATTGCTAATTGGGTTGCAACGCCAATGCCATCATCGGCACCAAGAGTGGTGTTGTTTGCGTGTACCCAGTCGCCCTCAATTATTGGTTGAATGGCATCGGTGTCAAAGTTATGGTTCGAATCGGCTGTTTTTTCGCAAACCATGTCGATATGGCTTTGTAATACAATGATTTGTGATTTTTCAAAACCTTTGGTAGCCGGCTTTTTTATGACAACATTGCCAACCTCATCGCGGATTGTTTCAAGATTGTGCTGTTTCCCAAAATTTAGCAGAAAATCAATCATTTTGCCTTCCTTTTTTGAAGGGCGTGGCACTTGACAAATTTTGTTAAATTGTTGCCAAACCTCTGAAGGAGTTAGTTGTGTTATATCCATATAGGTTGCTGAATTTGTTTGCATACTCAATTTGTTGCATAAGTTGTCTTAAAGTTTTTTTACTGTTTAAATAATTATAAATGTTATAATTAAAGGAATATTAAGTAAAAACTATTCCATTGCAAATTTATGCAAACTAAACCAATATTGTTCTTATAATGCGATTTTTTGCAAAAAAGTACATCGTTTGCATAATATTTTCTGCAATTGTTTTCGTGCTGATAATCAGTTTAGAAAAAATGAGAAATAGAAATTTGAGAGTTTTTATTATGTTGATTATCATTTTTTAATTTTGAATTTAGTTAAATAAGACACTAAAAAAATGTGTTTCTTTGCAAAAGTTTAATGCAGAATTAAACTGAAAATTCGGTTAATATTCTGAAAAATGTTAATTCAACAAAAAATATAGTCAATTCAGCAAAAAAGTTAATGATGGATTATCTTGAATTTAACAAAAACGAGTTAGTGAATCTTGAGAACTCGCTAACAAAAGAGGTGTTGCGAACCAACCGTGCAGGTTCTTTTTCATGCACAACATTGATTGGCTGCAACAATCGTAAATATCATGGTTTGCTTGTATGTCCGCTTCCGCAGGTTGATGGTGGCAAGCACGTGTTGCTATCGTCGCTCGACGAAACAATAATTCAGCACGACCGTGAGTTTAACTTGGCACTGCATAAGTATGAGGGCGACAATTACGAGCCCAAAGGCCATAAATATGTTGACAAATTTGTTGCCGACCCTATACCTACATTAATTTATCGTGTTGGTGGAGTTGTCCTTTCGAAAGAAAAAATCCTTGTTAGCAGCGAGCCTCGCACCTTGATTCGCTATACACTATTAGATGCACATAGCGAAACAAAAATTCGCTTCAAACCATTTCTTGCTTTCCGTAATGTTCATGCTTTAAGCAAAGCTAATTTGGATGCCAATACGAAGGTTCGCGAAGTGGATAAAGGTATTGCATCGTGTATGTATCAAGGTTATCCCGAATTGTTTATCCAGTGTTCGAAAAAATGCGAATTTGTATCGGCTCCCGATTGGTATTACAATATTGAATATATACTTGAGCAAAAACGCGGTTACGATTTTAAAGAAGACCTTTTTGTTCCGGGCTATTTTGAGGCAACAATTAAAAAAGGCGAAAGCATAATTGTTTCGGCAGGCTTGAGCGTGGTTAAATCGAACACTTTACAAAAGAAATTTGAAAGCGAAGTTAAGAATCGTGTACCTCGCAACAGCTTTGAAAATTGCTTGATAAACAGTGCTGAACAACTATTTGTAAACGAAGGTAAAGAAACACGTGTTTTAGCTGGATACCCTTGGCTCTCAGCCCGTTCGCGTGATGCTCTTATATCGTTGCCAAATTTAATTTACAAAAGCGAAAATCCACAAATTTATAAGAGCGTGCTCTCAACTCTTATAGGTCAGATAAATCGCACATTGACAAGCGGCAGCACCAATCAAGAAGATTATTCAGATTGCCGTTCTGATGTGCCATTGTGGTTGGTTTGGTGCGTACAACAAATCGACAAACAATATCCCGAATTTGATATTTGGAAAGAGTTTGGTAAAGATGTTAAATCGGTGTTGAACAACTATTTGAAGCATAATATAACCTTCCGCGTCGATGATAACGGATTGGTTAACAACCTTTCTGATTCAGTGGCAAATACGTGGATGAGTTCATCGATACAAGGGCGTCCAATATTACCACGAAATGGTTATGCAGTTGAAACTAACGCATTGTGGTACAATGCGATACTATATGCCGTTGAAAAATGCAAAGCAAATGGCGATAAAACTTTTGGCAAAAAATGGGAAACATTAGCCGAAAATCTTAAAAATAACTTTGTATTAACATTCTGGAATGATGAGCGCGGCTATTTAGCTGATTATGTGGTGAATGGCTACACTAATACGCAAGTGCGTTGCAATCAACTTATTGCATGTGCACTCGACTATTGTATGCTCGACAAGCATCAAATTAAATCAGTTTTGCGAGTTGTTGAAGAACAGCTTATGACAGCATACGGCATTCGTTCACTATCGCCCGATGATCCTCATTATGCTGCGCATTGCCGCGGTAATCAAGACCAACGCGAATACGCATCGTATAATGGCTCAGTTTGGCCTTGGATGTACACATTCTATGTTAATGCTCTTGAAAAAATTCAGCCTCGCATGGTGATGTCGGCAGTTAATAAATTCCTCGAAACATTTGAACCGGAAGTTAGAACGGCCGGAATTAGTTGTATATCAGAGTTATATCATGGTGATCCGCCATATCATGGCAAAGGGGCGATTTCATTTGCTTTAAATACAGCAGCTTTACTACAACTTAAACGTATGGCAAATGAGGCTAATGGCGAATTAGAATCGGCTAAAGAGAAAAAAAACGTAACGAAGAAAAGCGGTAAAGCAACTGCTAAAAAAACTGCGAAAAAGACAGAAAAGAAAGCATAAGCAATAGAACAAACAAAAAAACTAACAATAAAGCACCAAGTAATGAAAGTATTAATGTTTGGATGGGAATTTCCCCCGCACATTTCCGGTGGTTTAGGCACAGCTTGCTACGGCTTGACAAAAGGCATGTCGAAGATTGACAACCTTGAAGTCATATTTGTTGTGCCAAAGGCATACGGTGATGAGGATCAAGATGCTATTCAGCTTGTTGGAGCTGGCAATATTCCTCTGAAAATCACCAAAGTGGAATACGACCAAACGACGATGAAAAATCTGCAGTATTTGGAAGTGAATTCTAAATTGGTGCCATATTCAACTCCCGAAGAATATTTTAGAATGCGCAACGATCGTCGCTATGGCAACAAACACCTTGTTGAAGTCGGCGACAATGGTTGCATTCCGTTTTCGGGTAAGTATGGCGATAACTTGTTCACTGAAATTTACTACTACAGTTTGATTGCCGAGCAAATTGCAACAATGTACGATTTCGACATTATTCATGCTCACGATTGGTTGGCTTACCCGGCAGGTATGGCTGCTAAACGAGTGTCAGGAAAACCTCTTGTTGTTCACGTGCATGCAACAGATTTCGACCGTAGTGGAGGTAGCGTCAATCCGGCAGTTTACAACATTGAGCGTACTGGCCTTGACAATGCCGACCGCATAATTACAGTGAGCAATCTCACTCGCGACATCGTCATCAATAAATACGGGCAATCGCCAGTGAAAGTTGAAACTGTTTACAACGCAGTGGAGCCAAATTTAAAGGCACTAAATCGTCAGAAAAAAGGTTTCGACGAAAAGGTTGTAACTTTCCTTGGGCGTATTACAATGCAAAAAGGTCCGGAGTTTTTCATTGAGGCGGCTTACAAGGTGCTGAAACGTATGGATAACGTGCGTTTTGTGATGGCAGGTAGCGGCGATATGATGAACAAAATGATAGAGCGAGCAGCAAGTCTTGGTATTATGGATAGATTCCATTTTACAGGATTTTTGCGTGGCGATGCTGTATTCCGCATGTTTAACTATAGCGATGTCTATATAATGCCTTCAGTATCAGAGCCTTTCGGAATTTCTCCGCTTGAGGCGATGCAATCGGGTGTTCCTGTTATCATATCGAAGCAATCAGGTGTGAGCGAAATTCTAAAACACGCCATAAAAATCGATTTTTGGGACATCGATAAAATGGCGAATGCCATATACGCTTTGCTTAACTACCCATCGTTGGCGCAAACCATTGGTGAAAACGGCTTGAAAGAAGCTAACAGCCTGCGCTGGGAAGAATCAGCAAAACATGTTTACAATGTATATAGATCAGTATTAGAAAATAAGTAACCTAAATAAATTTTAGAACTATGAAGCACTTATGTCTTTATTTTCAAGTTCATCAACCATTCCGATTCCGTAAATATTCATTTTTCGACATCGGTAGCGATCATTATTATTACGATGACTATTTGAATGAGTCGATACTGCAAAAAGTGGCACAACGTTGTTATTTGCCAACTAACGACTTGCTGCTCAAACTGATAGAAAAGCATGGTCGTAACTTTAAGGTTACTTTTTCGATTACGGGCATCGCTCTCGATCAATTTGAATTGTATGCACCAGAGGTTATCGAAAGTTTCCAACGCCTTGCCAAAACAGGTCAAGTTGAATTTCTGGCCGAAACTTACTCGCACTCATTGGCTTCACAAGCCAATCTTGAGGTGATGAAAAAGCAAGTTAAAGAACATTCGGCAAAAATTGAGAAACTCTTCGGACAAAAACCTAAAGTATTCCGTAACACAGAGTTAATCTACTCTGACGAAATTGGCGCGGCTGTTTATAAAATGGGATACAAAGGAATGCTAACCGAAGGCGCAAAACATATTTTGGGATGGAAATCGCCTAACTTTTTGTATTACAATGCCAAAGAACCGCAATTAAAACTATTGTTGCGCAACTATATTTTGACAGATGAAATAGCATTCCGTTTTGGTTCGAAAAAATGGACAGCTGATTCGTATGCTGCAAAACTTAACGAAATTTCTGATAAAGAAGAAGTTGTAAACTTATTCATGGATTATGAAACCTTTGGCGAGCATCAACATGCTGACACAGGAATATTCCAGTTCCTTGAGCATCTGCCCGAAGCCGTTCTTAATCAAACCGACTTCCGATTCGCAACACCATCGTCAATAATTAAAAACGTGCAACCTGTTGCTGCGGTTAATGTTCCTTACCCAATATCATGGGCTGATGAGGAACGCGATATTACTGCCTGGCTTGGTAACAATATGCAAAATGAGGCGTTTAGCAAACTTTATGCCCTAACTGACAAAATCGCACAAGTTAAAGACCCTCAGATACTTCAAGATTGGGAATATCTGCAAACAAGCGACCATTTCTATTATATGTCAACAAAGTGGTTTAGTGATGGTGAAGTGCATGCTTACTTCAATCCTTACAAAAACCCATACGACGCATTCATCAACTATATGAACGTGTTGACAGACTTTACTTTACGGGTAAATAAGGCACTGCCAAATTCAGAAGTTAGAACATGTCGTGATGTCGAAAAACTGCAGGAAATGGTAATAGCGCAACAAGCTGAAATTAAGAAACTTAAATCGAAACCTAAAAAGGCAAAAGCTGAATAAAAATTATTTAAGTTGATTGATTCTATCTGAAAAATGAATAAATTATTAGTGCCAGAGTTTTTGTTTGAAACAAGTTGGGAAGTTTGTAACAAGGTGGGAGGAATACACACGGTTATAACCTCAAAAATGTCGAACGAATACGCAACTTATGGCGACAACATTATTTATATAGGTCCTGATTTGCTAAAAGATGGAATCTATACAGAGTTTATTGAGGATAAAAGCCTTTTTGAAGATTGGCGTGCAAGTGCCGAAGAACAAGGATTGCGCATAAAAGTTGGACATTGGAATATTGGTCATAAACCAGTAGCGATATTGGTCGATTATACTGTATTTATTCCATTGAAAGACAAATTGTTTGCCTCATGGTGGGAAACTTATAAACTCGATTCAATATCGGGTGAGTGGGAGTACATTGAATCGGTGTTGTTTGGATATGCGGCAGGTAAGGTTATTGAAAGTTATAAAAACTTTTATTTGGCTGATACACCAGTAGTCGCGCAATTCCATGAATGGCAAACAGGTTCTGGAGTGTTATATCTTGACAGGGCATGTCCAAAAATCGCAACCATCTTCACAACTCACGCTACAGTGTTAGGGCGTTCGGTTGCAGGCAATGGCTACCCGCTATACAAAAGCTTAGGTTCGTTTGAACCTGACGTGCGAGCACGCGAACTTGGCGTTATGGCCAAGCACTCGCTCGAAAAAACAGCAGCGCAAGTTGCCACAGCTTACACAACGGTGAGCAAAGTTACTGCAAATGAATGCCGGATATTACTTAATAACGAACCAGATGCGGTAACTCCTAATGGATTCGCCCTCAATCATTTAAAACCAATAAATGAGCAAACCCGTCAAACCGCTCGGGCAAAACTTATGCAAGTAACAGAGGCAATGACGGGCAATAAGTGCGATGATGAAACATTATTTGTCGCAATATCAGGCAGGTACGAATTTAAAAACAAAGGCATTGATGTATTTATTGATGCACTTGGAAAATTGAATTACCGCGGTGGTTACAATCATAATATTGTAGGATTCATCTTAGTCCCCAACAACAATTATGGCCCACGTAAATGTTTACAAGACCGTTTGGCGGGCAACGATGCGCCAATCCCAAGTGAGCGCATCACCACACACTCTTTAAATCCTGACTATTACGACCCGATTATCGACAAAACACAAAATTTGCAACTTACTAATAATCAAGGTCAGAATGTAAATATCATTCTTGCACCTGTATATTTGACAGGAAACGATGGCATTTTCAATATGACATACTATGAGTTGCTTAGCGGGTTCGATTTGTCGGCATTCCCATCATATTATGAGCCATGGGGCTACACACCACTTGAGAGCATTGCAGTTGGCGTGCCAACAGTTACAACCAGTTTGGCCGGCTTTGGGCAATGGATGCAAAAGCAAACAAGCGGCATTGATGACGGAATAGCAGTTATAAACCGCAGCGAAGATGATTATTGGGATGTGGTTTCAAATTTGGCGCAAATTATTGATATTGTTTATCGAATGCCAAAGGCAAAACGTGAGCAGTTGCGCCAAAAGGCTGTAAATCAGGCAAAAGAGGTCAGTTGGGACAACCTGTTCCATTTCTATACCGACATATACAAAAAAGCGTTAGGAATCTCGCTCAAGCGCGATGATACTCATGCACAGAATACTAATAACAATTTAAATATTAGACGGAAATCTATGAACAATGAACCAATTTGGAAGAAGATGGTTATCCATTCTGATCTTCCTGAACGATTAAAGAACTTAGATAATTTGGCCAACAACCTTTGGTGGTGCTGGAATTACGATGCAATAGAGATGTTTAAATACATCGACCCGGAATTATGGAAGAAATGCGAAAAAAATCCTATTGCGCTACTTAAAGTTGTGTCAAACAAGCGATTAGCTGAATTGGAAAACGATAGCTCGTTTTTAGCAAGTTTCGACAAAGTGTCGAGAAAATTCAATGACTATATGAACGAGCCGGCACGTACTGACCGTCCGTTTGTTGGATATTTCAGTATGGAATATGGTTTGACCGATAACTTGAAAATTTTCTCGGGAGGTTTGGGCATTTTGGCAGGCGATTATCTGAAAGAAGCCAGCGATTCAAATATTCCGATGGTTGCTGTAGGCTTCCTTTATAAATATGGATATTTTACTCAAGAATTGACAGTATCGGGTGAACAACAAGCAAGCCTTATTCCGCAAAATATGGATAATCTGCCAATTACAGCAGTCCTTGATGAATTTAAACGCCCATTGTGCATATCGCTTAATTTGCCCGGACGTATGGTTAAGGCTCGTATTTGGAAAGTGCAAGTTGGTCGTGTATCGCTTTATCTGCTTGATACAGAACATCCTGATAATACACCAGAAGACCGCACAATCACGCACCAGCTTTATGGTGGCGACTGGGAAAATCGCTTGAAACAAGAATTATTGTTAGGAATAGGTGGCATTCGCGCACTTAAAGCAATGAATATCAATCCTGATGTGTTCCACTGCAACGAAGGTCATGCAGCAATGATAAACGTTGAGCGATTGGTAGATTATGTTCAACACGAGAATTTGACATTTAACGAAGCGTTGGAAGTTGTCCGCGCGTCATCATTGTTTACAACACATACACCAGTGCCGGCAGGCCACGACGCATTTGATATGCAAATGATACGTACTTATCTGCGTCCTATTCCGGAACGTTTGAAAGTTGATTGGGATACATTCCAAAACCTTGGTTTGGCGCCAGACGGCAAATTCTCAATGAGCGTTTTGGCAACTCGCACATCGCAAGAAATGAACGGTGTAAGTATGCTTCATGGCGATGTTACCAAAGAGATGTTTAAGTACATGTGGAAAGGCTTTGCCGCTAACGAGTTGTATATCAATTATGTAACTAATGGCGTACACATGCCAACATGGGCTGCTAAAGAATGGCGTCGCCTTTATGAAAGCACCTTTGGCGAAGGCTTTATGCATGACCAATCAGATACAAAATATTGGGAAAAAATATTTGAAGTTCAAGATGGTGTGATATGGGATTTGCGTAACAAACTCCGCAAAAAACTTATCGACTACGTGAAAACTCGCTTCG
>CALBPW010000407.1 GCA_937899145.1 uncultured Bacteroidota bacterium | reverse complement strand
TCAACTATTATGTTAACTAAGTTGTTGTCGTACAGCGATGTGGTTTTGTTCGAAACTCTTTTAATCAGGTCAGCACTTTGACCTTCATAATTGCCATTATATATATATGTAAGTCCTTCAATTTTTGTGTTGTTTATATAAACTCCTGAATCGCAACAGCAATCGTCGTCGCTTTTGCAAGTCGTAAAAAATGTTGATATACAATAAATTAATGTTAGGGTAAATAATGTTTTAAGACATGTTTTCATTTTATCAAAATTAAAGTCGCCGGCAAAGGTATAGTGAATTTTGAATAGTTAGGTAATAAGAGAAAGATTTTGTGAGGCAGTTGGTATAACATTCTCACTATCTTTGCCGTATGAAACGCATCGTTTTACTTCTGTTTGCTGAATTGTTGCCGGCATTTTTTTGTAGTGCGCAAAATCCGTTGTCTTATAATAGACGAATTGTTGATAATTCGTTGGAAATAAACACTTTAGTCTTGCCACAACAATTGTTGGAGGCGCAGCGAAATGTTGCGACTGACGATTTTGCAATCCCAATTGCGACAAATTTCGGCATTGATAATAGTGGACAATGGTATAATGCTGTTAATGAACGTGTTTGGCATCTTGCATTATCTTCGCCTTCAGCTTATTCTCTCAATTTGCTATTGACGGATTTTTATCTGCCTTGTGGCGCTGAATTTTGTATTTATGGTGCTGACACATCGAAAGTTATAATTAAATATACAGCTGATAATAATTCAGATTATCTGCCAACTATTCCTATTTCTGGAAATTTAATTATAGTTAAATATATTGAACCGTATAATGTGGATTTTTCTGGTAGATTTAATATAGTGCAAGTGGGACACGATTTTCGTGGGTTGTTTGCAAAAGAAGCATCGCTAAATGTTTCAGAATGTGAGATAAACATAGATAATGAACTTGCTGAAGATTGGCAGATTGTTAAACGTTCGGTTTGCAAAATATTGATTGGCGGTACAACTTTGTGCACTGGTGTATTGTTAAATTCAACAGATGGATTGTTTGAACCATACGTGCTAACAGCTCGCCATTGCATATCAACCGCAGAACAAGCGCGAAACAGCGTTTATTATTTTAACTATGAATTTCCCGACTCTATTGACAATCAGTATATTATTGGAGCCGATTTGATTGCGCTTAAAGATAATGACGATGGCTATCTTGATTTTGCGCTTTTAAAACTTAAATCAGCAATTCCTGACTATTTTAATGTTTATTACTCAGGTTGGGATATATCTGATAATCAATTTGTTGGAGCAACTTGTATCCACCATCCAAATGGAGACGTTAAGAAAATTTCGATAACAACGGACACGCTGAAAACGGCATCATATCGACTTTTTGATGACAATACATTTTGGAATGTGGAAGAGTGGGCGAGTGGTGTTACTGAGATTGGTTCGTCGGGTGCTCCACTTTTCAATAGTGAACATAATGTTATAGGAATCTTATCGGGCGGCGATTCAAATTGCGATTATCCGATGAACGATTTTTTTCAAAAATTATCGGCTTGTTATAGCAGTTATAATGATGATTCAATGCAACTTGCACATTGGTTGAATCCGCAGGCGAAAAACATCAAAAAACTTGATGGCTCATTTAAGCAAACAACTTCTTCGACAGAACATAAAATTGAACATAATATTACAGTTTCTCCTAATCCTGCAAATTCAAGTTTATTTCTAATGGTAGAAAATAGTAGTGTTACTTGTGTGCGATTGTTTGATTTACAAGGTAATGAAATGCTTTGTCAAATGTTTGAAAACGAGCAAAATGTTGGCATTGATATTTACAATTTGCAAAAGGGAGTGTATGTTTGCAAAGTAACATTACAAGATGAAACTGAATGTAACGAGTTGATAATAAAGCAATAAGATGATAAAAGGAATAATTTTTGATTTCAACGGCACAATGTTTCTCGATTCGCCGTTGCATGAGCGGGCGTGGATTGAGATGGCTGCAAAAATTCGTAAAGCGCCACTTGGTGTTGAAGAATTTTACAAAAATTTGCAAGGACGTACCAATTTGCAGATTATTACTTATCTGCTTGGTCGTACACCAAAAGAAGATGAATTACAGCAAATTACAGAAGAAAAAGAATTGCTTTATCGCACTCGTTGCGCAGCCCCCGATGGTTTGCATTCATTGGCGCCGGGTGTCGAGGATTTTCTAAATCGCCTGAAACCAACAGGCATTCCGTTCACCATTGCAACAGGTTCATACCTGCCCAACGTGGAATTTTATTTTAGTCATCTTAATCTTGCTAAATGGTTTAATATCAATGATGTAATATATGATGACGGAACTTATCCGGGAAAACCGGCACCAGATATTTTCATAAAAGCCGCAGCAAAATTGAACATTAATCCGGCAAATTGTTTGGTATTTGAAGATTCGTATGCAGGCATTCGCTCGGCTGTTTCGGCAAAAATTGGGCAAATTATAACCGTTGAGCCATCGTTAGATGCTAAGATTGTAGCCGAAATTGGAAATGTTTTTGCAATGTGTAATGGTTTTCAAGAAGTCTCACAACTTCTTAATCTCCGGTGATGCGCATAAATACAATACAAAATTGGTTTGACATCAATTTTATAGTTTTATAATGTTGAAAAAAGGTTGATTATTTGATTTTTGCAACGTTTTCAAATGTCTTTTAACCTATATTTTTGTAAAAAATAGTATGAAATGTCGAAAAACGATTCCAAATTGCGTCGTACTCATAATCATTATATAACACTTAACGATTATGAACAATCAGCTTTTGAAAATTATTGTAAAAAATTTAAAATTAAGAATAAAACAAAATTTATTCGCGAAACCCTTTTTACAAAGATATTATTAGACTTTGACCAAAACTACCCGACATTGTTTGATAAAGAAGAAATGATGCGGCTTGAGCAACGATAAAACGAATACATATCTATGGCAAATTTTAGCGATTTAGTACAAATGCGATATTCCTGTCGCAAATACAGCCCAATTATTATTGATAACTCGTTAATTGAGCAGATACTTGAAACCGCACATTTTGCGCCATCGGCAACTAATGCTCAACCTTGGCGAATTTTCGTGCTTAATACTCCCGAAAGTCTTGCAAAAGCGCAACAGGCATACAATCGCGAATGGTTTGCTGCCGCACCTGCTGTTTTGCTCATTTGCGCGCAAACTGACAAGGCTTGGACTCGCGCTGATGGTAAAAATCATGCTGATATTGATATTGCAATTATTGCAGACCATATCACATTGGCGGCTGCCGATATGGGCTTGGCAACATGTTGGGTCTGTAATTTTGACGCTGGACTTATCAGCAAAAGCTTTAACCTCGATGTGAATTGCAAACCATTGGTTTTGTTGCCGATAGGTGTTCCTGCAAACGACGGAATTCCTGAAAAGAAACGAAAAAATTTGACCGAATTTGTTGAATGGATTTGATTAAATATGCGTGAATTTGAATTAAAACCGATGCCTGATGGCTCAGAGCCTTACATTGAGTTAAACAAACTTATAAAATTGTTGCGCATTAGCGAGAGTGGCGCGCAAGCAAACCAATTTGTTGAAGATGGAATTGTGCGGCTGAATGGCGAAGTGGAAAGTCGCAAACGTGCCAAATTGCGCAGTGGCGACGTGGTTGAAGTATTGGGAAATACAATCCGAATTGTCTGATTGTGTTATTGTTATAAAGCAAAAAGCCGAATCTCATTACAAGATTCGGCTTTTTGTTTTAAATAAAGATTGTTAGAATTTTACAATTTTACGGATGCTAACTTCGCCATTGCTTATAAACTTGGCCATATAAACACCATTACTTAAATCGCTGATATCAATGTGTTGTATGTAATCGGTGATTTCAATTTTGCGGACAATATTGCCACCTTGTGTCATAATCAACATTTGCCCCAAACCATTCGATGTTAGTGTAAGCAATCCGTTTGTTGGGTTAGGGTTGATGCTAACATTTAGTTTCCCGTTGGTGTATTGAATGCAGATTAACCTATCGGCATAAGAGCCGGCTCCGTCAATATCAACTTGTTTTAGTTGATAATACAAGAGCCCTTGCTCAGGAGCATTATCTGTAAACTGATAATTGATGCAGTTGTTTGAGTTGCCATTACCATCAATAAAGCCAATGG
>CALBPW010000406.1 GCA_937899145.1 uncultured Bacteroidota bacterium | reverse complement strand
TCAGTAAAAGGATTGTTCGCTATTGGCGAGTGCAACTTCTCCGACCACGGAGCCAACCGCCTTGGCGCATCGGCACTTATGCAAGGCTTGGCCGATGGATACTTCGTTTTGCCTTACACCATTCAAAACTACCTGAGCGACCAAATCACAGTTCCTCGCTTCGACCCGAACAGCAAGGAATTTGTTGATGCTCAAAAGAAATGCGAGGCCGACGAAGATGCGCTTCTGAATATCAAAGGAAAACGCTCAGTCGATTCAATTCACAAAGAGTTAGGCCACATTATGTGGGAATATGTCGGAATGGGTCGTACAAAAGAGAGCCTTGAAATAGCACTCAAAAAACTTAAAGAGTTGCGCAAAGAGTTTGAAACAAACCTATTTGTCCCGGGAGGAAAAGAAGGTATGAACATCGAACTCGACAAAGCCTTCCACTTGAAAGACTTCATCATTATGGGTGAACTTATCGCGCTTGACGCTCTTAACCGTAACGAGAGTTGTGGCGGACACTTCCGCGAGGAGTATCAAACCGAAGAAGGCGAAGCGAAACGCGACGACGAGAACTACTTCTATGTAGGTTGCTGGAACTATCAGAAAGATGATAATACAGAACCTGAATTGCTGAAAGAATCACTTAAATATGAAGCAATTAAAGTTCAAACTCGTAATTATAAATCATAATTAACTCTTTAAAGTAAAAAGAAATGGCTACAGAAAATATAATGAAAGTAAACTTGAAGGTTTGGCGTCAAGCCGGCCCGAAAGAAAAAGGAGGGTTTGTAACTTACGAGAACGTTGAGACAACCCCCGACACTTCGTTCCTTGAAACATTAGACATTCTGAACGAATCGTTAGTTGAAAAAGGCGAAGAACCAATCGTATTTGACCACGATTGCCGCGAAGGCATTTGCGGTATGTGCTCGTTGTTCATCAACGGACACCCGCACGGTCCTGCAACTGGCGCAACTACTTGCCAACTTTATATGCGTCGCTTTAAAAATGGCGAAACAATCACAGTTGAACCTTGGCGCTCGGCTGCATTCCCGGTTATCAAAGACTTGATGGTTAATCGTAACGCCTTTGACCAAATACAACAAGCTGGCGGTTATGTATCATTCAACTGCGGTGGTGCTCAAGATGCCAACGCTATTCCAATCTCGAAGGTTGATGCCGATGAGGCAATGGATTCAGCTACCTGCATTGGTTGTGGCGCTTGCGTTGCCGCTTGCAAAAACGGTTCGGCAATGTTGTTTGTATCGGCAAAAGTTTCGCAATTTGCATTATTGCCACAAGGCCGTGTTGAGGCAGCGCGCCGCGTAAAAGCAATGGTTGCCAAAATGGACGAACTTGGCTTCGGAAACTGCACCAACACTCGCGCTTGCGAGGCTGAATGCCCAAAACGCATTTCAATCAGCAACATCGCTCGTAGATC
>CALBPW010000405.1 GCA_937899145.1 uncultured Bacteroidota bacterium | reverse complement strand
TCCCGCACCAATGTTAAGGTGTCCGACCTCAGAGTTTCCCATTTGGCCATTTGGCAGACCGACATCCTCGCCACAAGTCAGCAGTTGAGCATTAGGATACTCCTTTGCCAAGCGTTCCATATTTGGCGCGCCAGCTGTGTAGATGGCGTCACTTTTTGTTTTGTTGCCAATTCCCCAACCGTCGAGAATCATCAACAATGCTTTGTTTTTTGACATTTTATATCGATTTAAATTGTTAATAAACTGTTTTTAAGCATTTTGCAAGCGCACAACCACACTCGCAAAGCGACTGCAAAGTTAGTTATGAAATTGACAATTACAATTGACTATTGACAATTGGCAATTGGTAACGAATCGGTTTCAAAACACGGGTTAAAATCTGAATTTATAACGCTTAAATCCTAATATTCAAACTCTAAATTTTATAAGTTTGCGTTTCAAATTTATGATTATGGATTGCACTAAACTTTTTAACGATGTTCGCGAGGCGAGCCGCAAATTGGTTTTTGTCAGCGAAGAGGAGACTAATAATATATTGCGCGATGTTGCCGATGCCATTGAAGCGCACACAGCTGAAATTCTTGCGGCCAACGCTAAAGATTTGGCAAGAATGGATATATCGAACCCTATATACGACCGCTTGCAACTAACAGAAAAACGCATTGCCGATATTGCAAACGATATGCGAAATGTTGCATCACTTGCCTCCCCAATCGGCTTGACACTTGAAAGCAAAACCTTACCTAACGGACTGAAATTAAAAAAGCCAACCGTTCCAATCGGTGTGATTGGAATGATATACGAAGCGCGCCCAAACGTAACATACGATGTTTTTTCGCTTTGCTTAAAATCGGGCAACGCTTGCATACTGAAAGGCGGCTCCGATGCTTACGACTCGAACGTTGTGGGCGTCAATATTATAAAAGAAGTACTACGCAAGCGCAATGTTGACGAAAACAGCATCGCACTTATGCCTGCCGGCCATACTGAGACCGAACAATTACTCAAAGCCACAGATTATGTCGATTTAATAATTCCGCGTGGCAGCAAGCGCCTTATCGATTTTGTGCGCCAAAACTCGCTTGTGCCAGTCATCGAAACTGGCGCGGGCATCTGCCACACCTACTTCGATGAATTCGGCAACTTAGAATGGGGCAAACGCATCATCTTTAATGCAAAAACTCGCCGTGTAAGTGTCTGCAACGCATTAGATTGCGTCATTATCAATAAAAAACGACTTGCTGACTTGCCTAAACTTATTGCCGATTGCGCAACAAAAAATGTGATTGTTTATGCCGACGAGCAAGCCTATAACGCACTAAACGGAAACTATCCGGCGAATCTGCTGCAACACGCTGACAACGAATCGTTTGGTACAGAATTTATGGATTACAAAATGGCGATAAAAACCGTTGCCGACATAAACGAGGCTCTGCAGCATATCACAAAATACAGTTCGAAACACAGCGAGTGTATAGTTACTGACAATCAAGAAAATGCCAATTTATTTCAAACGGCGGTTGATGCAGCAGTTGTTTACGTAAACGCACCGACAGCCTTTACCGATGGCGCACAATTTGGACTTGGAGCCGAAATTGGCATTTCAACCCAAAAACTCCATGCCCGCGGACCTATGGCACTACGCGAACTAACATCGTACAAATGGCTTGTAAACGGCGAAGGACAAACAAGAGAGTGATTTCAGCTAATGATATAAAACAACATTGATAGTAATCTGAAGTTAAAAAAATAAAAAATGAATGTCGCTGAGAATTTGAATCGCATAAAAGCAGAATTACCCACAAATGTGCAACTTGTAGCCGTCTCAAAAACAAAACCCGAAGAGGATATTATGGAGGCATACAAGGCAGGACAACGTATTTTTGGCGAAAGTCACGCACAAGAGTTGAAGCAAAAATATGCCGACTTGCCAAAAGATATTCAATGGCATTTTATCGGGCACTTACAAACCAACAAAATAAAATACATCATCGATTATATCAGTCTGATACACAGTGTGGATAGCCCTCTGTTGTTACAAGCGATAAACAAAGAGGCCGCAAAACGCAATGTGGTTGCAAATTGTTTGCTGCAATTTTACATTGCCACTGAAGAGACAAAATACGGATTAAGCCTTGCTGAAGCACGTCAAATTCTTGAATCTGATTGGTTTAAAACGATGCGAAATATACGTGTCTGCGGTGTTATGGGTGTTGGCAGTTTTACCAACGACATCCAACAAACACACCGCGAATTTGCTAATCTGAAAGAAACATTTGACACACTAAAAGCCTGCTATTTCAGCACCAGTAGCACCTTCAGTCAAATATCGATGGGTATGTCGGGCGATTACCACATTGCCCTCGAACATGGCACAACAATGGTACGCATCGGCTCATCGATTTTTGGAAACAGAATTTACACGAATAAATAAATCTGAAAGAATTTAAATAAATGTAATTATGTTATAAAAATTTCTACTTTTAGCTGTTTTTGCAAAATCATCTTATAATGAAGAAAATTAACTTAATATTAGCAGCTGCCGTAGCTTTGTTGGCAGCAAGTTGTAACAATAGTAACAATAAAAAAATCGACACATCGGTTGATGTTGACGACATCAACGAATCGCTAAACAAAGCAAAACAAGTATTCTACGCGCTACCGTCACCAGTTGAAACCGCCTACTTGATACAAAACACAGGCGTTCCGTACAATGTTGATGTTGCAAACCCAATCGAAAACGCCGACAACTACACCACTACTCTCAAAAAAGCGCTTAACTTTGGCGTTTACGGAGCCGACCTTAGTTACGCAGGTCTTTTCAATCAGACGCAAACCACCGTTCAATATATGGCAACCACAAAAAAATTGGCCGACGAACTTGGCATACTTGATTTTGTAAAAGCCGACATTGTTGAACGCATTGAGGCTAACATTAACAATCGCGACTCGCTGATGGAGATTATAACCGAAGGTTTTATTGGCTCAAGCGATTATCTGAAAGAAACTGACCGCGCCGACGTTGCCGCCCTGATTGTTGCTGGCGGCTGGATTGAAGGGCTTTACCTTGCAACATCACTTGCCGACCTTGCAGCCAACAACGAACGACTAAAAGACCTTGTTGTTGACCAACGCCTATCGCTGTCAATATTGCTAAAGCTGCTCGACAACTACCAAGCCGACGCCAACGTATCGCAAGTGCGCACTTGGCTACTCGACTTGCAAGAGACCTACAATAGCGTGAAAGAAGTATCGGCTGAAATAAAAGCGGAAACCTCAAACGATGGCAAGACAATCATATCATCGCCTCAACACCAAACAGTTAACGATGTCATTTTTGCAGCCATTTGCCATAAAGCCGACAGCATAAGAACAATAATTGTAGAATAGACAAAAGTTAACAAAACATAAAGCCTCCACTTAGCTGGGGGCTTTTTTTTGGTGAATCAGTGAATCGGTGAATCGCAAAGCAGTAAGTTAACCTCTAAACTTTTCTAAACCTTTCCTACCATAATATTGTAACAATTTAAAAATATTACACTTGTTTTTCTTTTAAATCATAAGCGATAAATACAAAAATCTACTATTATCAATTTAAAAAATTTGTTTTTATAAAAATGCTATTACATTTGCGCCAAAATCAAAAAAAAACAATTAAAAATGAGCAAACTAAATATTCCGTCAGGCTATAAACCAGTGCTTAACCTGAACCAAACCGAATTGGGCATCCAACGGATAAAAGATTTTTTTCAAGCCAACCTATCGGCTGAATTGCGCTTACGCCGCGTAACAGCGCCACTTTTTGTACTAAAAGGAACCGGCCTTAACGACGACCTGAACGGCGTCGAGCGCCCTGTAACTTTCCCTGTAAAAGACATGAACGACCAAAAAGCCGAAATTGTACACTCGCTTGCCAAATGGAAACGCATGATTTTAGCCGACTATAAAATTAAACGAGGCTACGGCATCTACACCGATATGAATGCAGTGCGCCCCGACGAGGAACTCGACAACATTCACTCGCTATACGTTGACCAATGGGATTGGGAAATGACTATAGATAAAGAGGATAGAACTGTTGAATTCCTACAAAAAATCGCAAAACGCATCTTCTACGCAATGCACCGCACTGAATATTTAGTACACGAAATGTTTCCCGAGATTGAACCGCAATTGCCTGAACATATCCACTTTGTCTATGCCGAAGATCTGTTGCAAATGTACCCTAATCTATCACCAAAAGAGCGCGAAGACAAGATTGCAAAAGAATATGGCGCTGTATTTATTATAGGTATAGGTGGAGAACTGGCGAATGGCGAAAAGCACGACGGTC
>CALBPW010000404.1 GCA_937899145.1 uncultured Bacteroidota bacterium | reverse complement strand
TGGCTGTTAGTGTTACAAAGCACTTAGCATGTCTTGGAATTTTTCGTTTGGTAAAAATCCGGTTTCATCGGCTGAGTATTCGGGTTTTAATCGGTTTACAAAGTACATATCGATTTCGCCTTTATGTTTAGCCGCAATCTTCCCTCTATATTCACATTCAAAATAGTCTTTAATGATTTCGTATGTGGCAGCTGAGATATTAATTCGTCCGGGCTCGCTTGCCGATTCAAGCCGGTTGGCGATATTAACGGTATCTCCCCACATATCGTAAATGGTTCGGGTTTTTCCAACAACACCAGTAACCACTGTGCCTGTATGTATTCCTATACGCAGTAGCCAAGGTTCACCGCCTTTGCTGGCACGAAGTTCGTCGAGGCGAGCGATTGCCTGTTGCAAACCAAACGCAGCTAACACTATATTAAATGGGTGGCTATTGTTCTTCATTGGCAAGCCGCCTGCGCACATATATGCGTCTCCAATGGTTTTTATTTTTTCGATATAGTTGGCTGCTAACACATCGTCAAATTCTGAAAAAAGTTGTTGCAAGGTGTCTATCAATTCGTTAGGCGATAGGGTTTCAGCCCATTGTGTGAAATTCTTAATATCAGCAAAAAGTACCGATGCGCTACGATAGACACGAGGCGTAGCAGCCCCTTTGGTTTGAAGTTCTTCGACAATTTCGGCTGGTAACATATTGAGTAACAACTCGTCGGATCGTTTTTTTTGTTCTTGCAATTCGCATTCAGCCTCCTTGACAGAGGTTATATCTACTTCAACCACAATATAATTAGCATTTCCGCGCTCGTCGCTATTTGGGGTTATGGTAACTTGTTTCCAAATTGATTTTCCTTTTGCATTTTCAGTTCGCCCAATAAATGTTTTTCGATTTTCCATATTGAATGTATCGGTGTATCCTATCCATTTCAAATAGTCAGAAATGCTTTTGCCGACTTTATTGATGTATATCTGCTCGTCCATGTGGTACAGATACTTGAATTGCTCGTTCACATATTTTAGTTCTCTATTTTCGTTGAAGATGAGCATTACGCTGGTTTCTGCGCCAGCAAGCGATAGTTGTCGAAGGCGTTCGTTTTCGCGGATAAAATTTTTTAGTCTTATTTCATTTTTTTTGATTTTTTGTTGCGCCCTTGCATATAATATTGTGAGCACGGCTATTATCAATAGCGCGCAAATATTGATGTACACTATGTTTGTTTGTTGTAACATATTGTATTAAAACCGATTGCTATTTAGCAAACTTTGCAATAATGGCAAAAAAAAAGGGCGATTAAAAAGTCGCCCTTATATTTAAATTTTGAAGTTTTATTCATCGTCGTTTTTCGAGTCAATTCTCACTTTTAATAGGAAGAAGTAGTTGTTTTTATCTTCCAATGGCAAAAATTGGTAATCAAGTTGACGGCCTGTTTTGCGGGCGATATCAATAAGACCTAACCCCGCGCCGCCTTTTTCTGAAAGCGAGCCTTCGCGTATTTGTTTCTTGTACAATGCGTTAAGGTCGTCTTTATTTAATCCGTTGATATTGTCGATAGCGGCTTTTAATCCTTCGATTTTCTCTTTCAAAATTTTGTTGGCTGTTATAACGCTCCAATATCCATCTTTTTTGCCAACAATAAACAAGCCATTTCCAACGCCGTCATTGGTGTCAACGTCATCGGAGTGTTTTGTCATATTCTGCAAACACTCAACCATTACGTGGAATACTTTGCGTTTTACTGATTTGTCTTCGTTCGATTTGTCCATATCGCGCTCAGCCATCGATGTGAACATTTTCATAACCTCGTGGCTGAATTCGCCTTCATATACCAAAGAGAAACCGTTGCTTGCCATTTCATCGTGCAACGAAAGAACTGATTTGATAAGATTTATATCGGCACTCATAATGTTTTTTTATATGTGATGTTTTTTTCTTACGAATGATAAAAGTAGAACTTTTTTTCAATTGGAAAAAACTTTTTCAATAATTATGTTTTTATCGTTATTTCTTTTTTGCTTTTGCAAGTTTTTGGAAGTCTTTTGCAAGCATTCCTTCTTTTGCTTTATCGCTAATCATGTGCCACGAGAAATAGTACAGACGGGCGTCAGACGCTCCGATTATTGCTTTGTAGCAACGCACATCGCGCTTGCGTGTTCCTTCTGGTCCAACTTTGTGCAACAAAACAACATTGGTGTCTTTACGGTCGATTGCCTCCTCAACATCTTCGCGTGTTGTGATTTTAAATTTATAAGGATAGATGGCTTTAATTTGTGCTTCAGTATTTAAACCGGGTGATAATTCTTCTTTATCCAAATATTATGTTTTATCGTGAATATCAGCCATTTGCGAATTGTAATATTTCAAAATGTTTTTGGTATTCAACTTTGGATTTTCCATTGTTAGTTTTAGGTGATTTTGCAAGAATAGGCATAGCAAACCAAGTTTATATCCGTACGAACTTTCTTCTACGCCATTATAACAGATTGGAACTGAGGCTATATCAGGCATCTGACGGATATAATCATAATCACCGCCAAGTTCGACACATAGGTAATCGAATTTTGATTTTGTTTTGTCTTTATCGTTATAAACTGTGTTTTTGATTAAGAATGATTTTGACGAGTCGCGACGTGCTTTTTCGAATTCATCGGTTGAAAAGCGGACAATGTCGTATTTGCTGATGTTCCAATGTTTTTTAACGGCTTCTTCGATTTGGCTGTTGTATTCGAGCAGAGGATTTGCCGATAGCACTACCATTGTTGTTGATGTTTTGAAACGTTGCAAACTTTCAGGACGTCCTACTGCTTGTTGAGCTTGCGCATTGTAAGCAAATACGCCAATTAGCATGATTGTGAATAATTTTTTCATAGTTATATTTTTATTAACTATCGCAAATGTAACATAATATGCAATCGGCTTTCACTTTTTTGAAAAACGACTGCGATTTTTTTGTTTCTGAATGTAATATTCACGCTTTTGCTGTCGGCACGCCAAATCCATTCATCGGAAAACTCTTGTTTCCCGGTTCGGCTTGCCGTATTTTCCCAAAGGTTGATTCGTAACGAGCCACATTGTCTTGCAACGCCATCAACAAACTTTTGGCATGTTCTGGTGTCATTACAATGCGCGATTTAACTTTGGCTTTTGGCATGCCAGGCGCCATCCCTGCAAAATCGATAAAAAACTCTGAATTTGAATGTGTTATAATAGCTAAATTAGCATAAGTTCCTTGAGCCACGTCTTCCGGCAACTCAATATTTACTTGTTTGTTTTGTTCTTGTTCGCTCATAATTGTCAATTTTATTGCACAAATATAAAAAGGTTCTGCAAAGTTGAAGGGTTTAGATGTTGAGAATGTTTTGAAAGTTAAAAAGGTTTGATGGCTTGTTTTAGTTGAACAAAAAAATAAGGCTGCCCAAAGCAGCCTTATTTCTTTGATATATCAGTTTGATATTATTCTTCGACAGCCAAATCTTCCGATTCGTTTTTGTGAGTCAAAGTTTCGTATTCTGATTTTGAACCGACAATGATATCGGAGAACAAGCGTGTGCCTGTACCTGCTGGAATTTGATGTCCAACAATTACATTTTCTTTCAAGCCTTCCATCGGGTCCATCTTGCCACAGATTGCAGCTTCGTTGAGCACCTTTGTAGTCTCTTGGAATGATGCAGCTGAGATGAAGCTCTTAGTCTGCAATGCTGCACGTGTGATGCCTTGAAGTACTTGGTTAGATGTTGCAGGAACGGCATCGCGAGCCTCAACCAAACGCAAGTCTTTACGTTTCAAAATAGAATTTTCGTCGCGCAACTTACGGGTCGTGATAATTTGACCGGGTTTAAGTATCTCAGAATCAGATCGGAAGAG
>CALBPW010000403.1 GCA_937899145.1 uncultured Bacteroidota bacterium | reverse complement strand
GCCGAACAGCCAAGTACAAAATAGTCTCCAAGCCTGAAGTTGCGACACCACCCGCATTTGATGCTTTACCCGGTGAGTAAAGGATTTTAGCATTTTGGAATACTTCAACTGCCTCAGCTGTTGATGGCATGTTAGCGCCTTCGGCAACGCATTTGCAACCATTAGCAATCAGTTGTTTAGCTTCTGCTTCGTTAAGTTCGTTTTGAGTAGCGCAAGGCATTGCAATATCGCATTTAACACTCCATGGGCGTTGGCCTTCGAAGTATTGGACACCAAATTTTGTAGCGTACTCTGAGATACGTCCGCGGCGTACATTCTTCAAATTGAATACGAAGTCGAGTTTTTCAGCTGTGATGCCGTCCGGGTCGTAGATGTAGCCTGATGAGTCAGACATTGTAACAGGTTTTGCGCCAAGTTGAATAAGTTTTTCAACAGCGTATTGAGCAACGTTGCCTGAGCCTGATACACAAACAGTTTTACCTTTTATGTCATCATTTTTGGTTTTCAACATTTCTTGGGCAAAGTAAACAACGCCGTAGCCAGTTGCTTCAGGGCGAATAAGGCTGCCGCCCCAGTTCAAACCTTTACCAGTTAAAACGCCAGTGTACTCGTCGCGTAAGCGTTTGTATTGGCCGAACAAGAAACCAATCTCGCGGCCACCTACGCCTATATCACCAGCAGGAACGTCGGTGTCAGCGCCAATGTGGCGTTGAAGTTCTGTCATAAAACTTTGGCAGAAACGCATAACTTCGTTGTCTGATTTTCCTTTTGGATCGAAGTCAGAACCACCTTTGCCACCGCCCATTGGTAGGGTTGTAAGGCTGTTTTTGAAAACTTGCTCGAAAGCCAGGAACTTCAAGATACCCAAGTTAACAGTCGGGTGGAAACGTAAGCCGCCTTTGTAAGGACCGATTGCGCTATTCATTTGGATGCGGAAACCACGGTTGATTTGAATTTCGCCTTTGTCGTCAAGCCATGGAACACGGAACATGATAACGCGCTCCGGCTCAACCATACGCTCCAAAATTTTACCTTTTTTGTACTTAGGGTTTTCTTCGATGAATGGCATCAAAGATTCTACAACTTCCCTTACAGCTTGGTGGAACTCGGTCTCGCCCGGGTTTTTGGCAATAAGTTTTGCCATAAATTCATCCACCTGTACGTTTAAGATGTCTGACATTGTTTTATAAATTTAAATTTTTAATTCGTTTTTTTAACGCCTCAAAAATATAAGTTGAAAAAATACGGCAATGCGCTACCATAGGGTTTTACGTGGTTTACGTAGAATGTGTAAAGATGATTTTTGTGCTGATATTCAGGGAATTGAGAGTTGGAAGTTGAGGGTTGGGAATTGGGAGTTAGTCCAGATGGCTGTCGGGTTTAGGAATTGGGCGTGGGAGAAAAAAGAATAAGTCAGTGAGTTGCTACCGTAACTTACTGACTTATAGCCTTTTATCTTATAACTTTAAACTTGTGCCGCTTTATTTGTTGGCAGTAAGTTTTGAGTTTACGATTTCATTTCTGTTGATTTTGAGGCTTCCGTCTTCAACAACAACAAATTTTACGTTGTTGAATTTTGGATTTACATTTTGAAAATCGCGGCTGTCAATGCCCATTGTGTAAGTTCCAACATTGGTTGCGCTTACTGAGTCGGTTGCGTAGCACACAAAATCGTCGGTGGTGTAGTTTGGCGAGTCTATTTCAACTGTATAGCCAATTGACGACTGCAAACTGCCAGTGTAATCCACACTTTTGACATTTCCTTTAATAAGCACTGTTACGTTTTTGTCGCTACTCATGTAAGCGCATACTGCGATTGTCGCTACAATTGCTGCGCAAACAACTACCAATGCTTTTTTGTTGTTTTTGATTTTCATGTTTCTTCTTTGTTTTTTACCATTTTTTTTCAACGGCGAATTTATAACATGGTTTTGTTGAAAATCAATATTTGCGACAAGGTTATTAACAGCCAGTTGGTGATAATAACCGTAAAACCAACTTTTGGTTTTCATGAAGTGTTTGATTTATAATCATATAATAAAATGACAGTTTTTAATTGAATTGACAACAATCAGTTAAAATCTGTTTGCCAATCATTGTTTTTGCAATTTTCTGATGCTTAAATAGCTGTAACATAGAATTTTTAACGCGATTATTAACAATGTTTTTGATTGTAAAAGCGATACGAGTTGGCATTTTTTGTTTGCGAGAGTAACAATTTGTATTGCTGAAAAATTGGAAATATGACAGCACAGGTAAAAGTTTGTTTTTACTCTTCTATTTCTAATTGATTCATTATCAAGTTGTAATATAAACTTCGCTTGTCGATTAGTATTTGATGATTTCCAATTTCAGCCACGCGACCTTTGTCAAGAACGATTATTTGGTCGGCATTGCGGACGGTGCTTAGGCGGTGGGCAACAATAATCACCGTGCGACCACCATAAATATTTTGCAGATTGTCGTTTATAAGTTTCTCATTTACAGTGTCGAGTGAATTGGTGGCTTCGTCAAAGAACAGATAATCGGGATTGGCATAAATGGCGCGGGCAATAAGCAAGCGCTGCTTTTGTCCCTTACTTAACTCAATGCCCGATTGCCCAATTTTTGTGGAGTAACCAATTGGCAACGATTCAACAAAATCGCTTATGCAAGCTATTTGTGCCGATTGCTCAAGTCGTTTGTAATCAATATTTTCGTTGGTTAGTGCGATATTTCCGGCAATGGTATCTGAAAAAATGTAGCCATCTTGCATTACGCAACCGCATAGTTGGCGAAAACTATTGACAGTCAATTGCCCGTTTTTACTATCGTTTATGCTGATGCAACCTTTTTGTGGCTGATAATATTGTAAAATTAGCTTTAATAATGTTGATTTGCCACTACCGCTTGCGCCAACTATTGCCGTAACTTTTCCTTTTGGAATATGAATGCTAATATTGTTAAGTACAGGTTCGTCGGGTGCCGAGCTGTAGGCGAATGTTATATTTTGTAATGTAATTCCCTCATTGGCATTTCTTAATGTCGCAATTTGGGCATTCCCGTTTTCACTTTCTTTATCTGTTACATCCGCTATTCGTCTGATACTCAGTTTTGTATCTTGTAGCCGGTTTATAAAACCAACCATTTGGTCGAGTGGACTATTCATTTGTCCGATAATATATTGCACAGCCAACATTGTACCAAGTGTCAGATTTCCGTTAATCACCATCGAAGCAACTAAATATGTGATTAATAGGTTTTTACCCAGATCGGAA
>CALBPW010000402.1 GCA_937899145.1 uncultured Bacteroidota bacterium | reverse complement strand
TTGTAATCTGGAACAGCATAGCTTTAAATCGTTGCCAGACACAAATCATTTGAATTTCATCTACATTGGTCGTGTAATGAAATTAAAGGGGATTGATGAGTATTTGGCTTGTGCGAAGGCTATCCACGAGAAGTATCCGCAGACTACTTTTTATATAGCAGGATGGAACGAGGAACCCGAATATCTGACAAGCTATCTTCTTGTTGCGAAGGACGAAAGTAATTCACGCCATAATATACTGATCAGTATTTACAAGGTGCACTGGGACAAAGTATTTGATGACCGCACGGATCAATATGTCATGTATGACGGCACATGCCTTTACAATCTCTCAAAAGATTCGGACGGTACCATCCGGACGGATTATTCGCCCCATCCGCTTTCCTATAACAGCGAGCTCGTGGCAAGTCAATTCCTGCACGGTTACTCTGACTATGATCAGCTTATTCGGCAGGAAATCTATGCCAACTCTGATTACAGATATGTGGAATTTCAGTTTCCTGAAGAAACAGAGGAGAGTACCGAAGGTGCAGGAGAAAACGGGGGAAATTCACAACAATGATTAAAATCCTATTCGTCTGCCACGGGAAGCCTTTAACAAAAGCTGATTATGCCTGTGTTTTCAAGGGTTTTTGACCGTTCCGCTTCGTGTTTGCACCCAGTTTGCACCTTGTGATTTCTCCGATTTCTGGGAGAAAAAGTTCACATGATAAGAATCCTGTTTATTTGCTGGGGCAATATCTGGGCAATATACCGGCAACATGTGAACGAGGCCGGAAAGCCTTGAAAAATCAAGGTTTTCTCGGCTGCCGCAACAAAGCTTACACCTGTTTTACACCTTATTTACACCTCACATGAAGCCCGCCATGACACCAATAGAAAACATAAACGCCTGTACTGCACGTTTTGTCTGATGCGAGTACAGGCGTTTAATTGTATCGATCGTTCTGCTGATGCGGAGGAATCAATTATTGTCCCCGCTTTTTCTTGCTCGTATTAGGGTTCCTCTTTCCTTTCAAGGTCTCCTTTGGAACGTCATACACGATAACAGCTTGGTCATCTCTATTGGCTCCAACAAACAAATCTGAAGATGAATATTTTAAGTTGCTGACAGTGTGATTTTGACCATCAAAATAACCCATAAATATGCGACTGTAATCAGGCTCATAATTTTCATCGAAAACATAACTGCCGATTGGAGTCCAATCAATTCCATCAAGGTCAATGTCGCTTGTGAGAATGAAATACTTTCCAGCATATCCACCGCATGTGCCATCGTTGGTTGATTGCGCAAGAAATGCCAACTCTCCCGCATTGGAAATCACAAACGGATCAGCTTGTGAGCCCGAACCTTTTGCAAATTTTTCTGCTACTTTGAACGGTTCTTTTGAATCATCATCGTCATCGCAACTAACTGCTGCGAAAGTCATAATTGCAGCTACTGCAATTAACATACTTTGAAATTTGAATTTATACATAATAGTATTGATTAAGTGAAATTTTATAAGATTATTGTAAAATATACTTTTCCCGACATCATTTCTGTTTTAGATAACTTTATCTCCAAAAAAAATGATTTCAAATCATTAAATTAGTGATGGAAATCATTTTTTGAAACGACACGCGAAAGTATGTAAGTTAAGTGCAACTTGGTATCCCCAGAAATGGGGATTTTTGATGACGAAAAATGTGATTATAAGGCAAAAAATCATCATTTTTAGGGATTATGTTAATTTGCTCTACAAAACATAGATTTAATTTTCAGTTTAAAAACTAACAATAATTTTGAAATTATCGAATGTTGAGAAATATTAAGCGGTCTTGACAAACAAAAAAAAGGAAGATAACACACGTCATCTTCCCTCAATTTCTGTATGTGAAAACATCAATATAACTTGCTATTTTTCAGGTATATTCTTCAATGTTTCAATAATCCAACGATAGAATCGCTCAACCGAAGCGATATTTACCGCCTCGTCGGGCGAGTGAGGATGAACAAGATGCGGACCGCAAGCCACCATATCCCAATTTGGATATTTCGAGCCCAAAATACCACATTCCAACCCCGCATGAACGGCTTTTATCTCCGCCTCTTTTCCAAACACCGAAATCGATGTATGTCGCATAACATCAAGTATTTCCGATTTCATGTTTGGTTTCCAGCCCGGGTATCCTTCATCAAAAACGACATCAGCATCGGCAAGGTGGAACACACAACCAATTTGCTCTGCCAATGCTGTTTTTGCTGTTTCAACCGATGAGCGTAACAAGCACTTAATCTGCACTTTATCGCCATCCAATTTTACAATTGCAAGATTATTTGAAGTTTCCACTAATCCTTCAACATCGGTACTCATACGCGCAACGCCATTTGGACAAGCATAGACGGCTTTTGTCAATCGGCTGCAAACCCCGTCTGATATTACTTTTTCCGGCATTTCAGCATGCTCTATTTTAATCTGCAAATCAGGGTCAACTGAATTTAGTTCACTTTTCACAATTTGTTCATATTCAGCAACATCAGCTGCAATTTTATCGACGTAAAAATCAGGAACTAAAATTGTTGCGAAAGCCTCGCGCGGGATTGCGTTACGCAAGCTGCCGCCTTGTATATCAGCTAAATGAATATTAAATTTAGATAGAGCGCTATTTAAATAACGGAAAATGATTTTGTTAGCATTTCCCCGTTCAAGATTAATATCGATGCCAGAATGTCCGCCACGCAAGCCTATAACGCTGATTTTGAAGGCTTTATGATGTTCTGGAATGAGTTTTAGTTTAGCGTCAAAAGTAAAAGAGCCATTGATTCCGCCTGCGCAACCGACGCAAAGTTCGCCCTCATCTTCGTAATCGCAATTGATAAGAATATTACCCTGCAAAACACCTGATTTAATGCCATTTGCGCCAGTCATTCCGGTTTCCTCGTCGCAGGTGAAAAGCGCCTCAAGCGGGCCGTGCGCAATGTCTTTCGACGCAAGAACGGCCATTGCCGTAGCCACGCCCATACCGTTGTCGGCCCCCAGAGTTGTGCCCGTGGCCTTCACCCATTCGCCATCAACGCGCGGCTGCACGGGGTCGGCGAGCCAGTCGTGACGGACATCGCTGTTGGCTTGCGGCACCATATCCATATGGCCCTGCAGAATGACACCGCGGCGGTTTTCCATTCCATGCGTTGCGGGCTTGCGGATTATCACGTTGCCAATCTCATCGACACAAGCCTCAAGACCAAGGTTTTTGCCAAAATCGAGAAGAAACTTGCGCACCTTTTCCTCGTGTTTCGACGGACGCGGCACTTGCGTCAGTTGGTAGAAATATTCCCAAACCGCCTTGGGCTCGAGATTTGATAGTGGATTACTCATATTAATTGATTTATTGATTAACTGACTGATTGAAGGATTGATTTATTAATTGAAAAATATGTTTTTAGCAAATATACAATATGACATTCATTTGTCCGAGCCTTTTTTCATTGGGGGACAACTTTTAATTGGGCAAAATGAATTTGAAACGACATTTAAATCAGCTGTACCGGCACTCTTTCTGAACTTTTGCCAATGGTAACAGTTTGTCAAATCTTTAATTCAAAAACCTTAATTCCAAGTTCTGAAAAGGTCTCTTTAAAACCTATTTTCTTCAGATATTTCGCATGATGCAGCGAGCCTGAAATTTCAGTTATCTTATTGTAGCCCATACCTTTAAACAAATTGCGCTGACTGTTAAAAATAAAATCACCAATCATAAAATCGCGGTAGGCGGGAATGACGTAATCAAGTTCGATAATCAGATTGCCATTGCCTTCGTCGCTGCCAATAACAACGCCAGCTATCTCCATATTGCGCAATACTAAAAACGAGCACGAGAATTGCTTGTCGGTTGGCGAAAATTCAGGAAATTGTTTTTTGATATCAGATAAGTTTTTATCAATAAACATTTTTACTAATTCATCTACTTCTCTGAATTTCAATATTTTAAGAACATCATTCCTATAGCGTATCTTTATCAAAAAAACAATATTAACACACGCAATAGAGAAATTCATTAATGCCACAGGGTACGATTTGATGATAAGCGCATAAATAACAAACATAACGCAACCTATCGTGTTGATAATCCGTAATCTGACAACAGATGTCATTAACATTGCCAATAGCAGCACTGCCGATGCCAAATAGCCCAATCCTTCAATTAAAAAACTTTCGTCAATCATTGTTGCCAATATTTTCGTTATCAATTATTTCCGAATCATTTGCCGATTCTTTTTTTGCTTTACTTACAATCGGTATCATTCGCGATTTGAAAAACATAAAATAAAATCGGCTTATAAACTGTGTACGAATAAGCGGTATTAAGACAGATGTTATTAAAATGCTGATAAACACCACATTATAAACAATTATCTGTATTTCGGCGCCTTCAGGTATTCCATATTGAAGTGGCAATCCTGCCAAAACGGCTGCCGCCAAGCCTTTGGGCACCATAGCTGAAATTATCGATTTGTCTTCCCACGTAATATCCTCTTCGCGGACAAGCAACCGTGTTGATAACAATCGTGCCAAATAGATGACTCCCACCAACATAAGTGCTATCACAAAAAATTGTGGCGATTCGAATGGTATTGACATTCCCAAATAAACGAAGAAGTATATCTTCAGCAAAAACACAATTTCGCTATATAATTTACGCTCCAACTCGGTGATGATGCCGTCGGGCAAGTGGTCTTTAATTTTTGACGGTAGCGGTATTTTACTATAATTGCCTAAAACTATGCCAAACGCCAACGACGATATGGCACCGCTGAACCCGAAATATTCAGCCAATCCATAAACAATAAACATAAAAGCGAAGGTTGTGAATTGTGTATTCGGGAAGGTTTTAATCCAATTCATCAGCCTAAGCCAAACGTAGCCTGCGCCTACACCCAATGCCGACGCTAACACTAACGATGATATTAACGAGCCAAGAATTTTTCCGAGTTCGACATTGCCGGTAGAATAACTGCCTAAAAAGCTGATTACAAACACGATACACAGCACATCGGTAAGTGCCGACTCAAGCACCAAAATTGTAGCGGGCTTTTTGTTCATTTTAAGCAGATTGACCATTGGCAACACCACTGCCGACGATGTGCCACCCATTATAAATCCCGCAATAAACGACAATAGCCACGAGTAGTGCATTACAAAATGCAGCAACACACCGGCTATTATCGCCGTTATAAAAAAGAAACTAATGGTTAGCTTTGCAGCCGTCCGCATCGAGCCCCAAATATTTGATAATTCCATATTTAAGCCGCCTTCAAACAAAATTATAATCAAGGCGAACGAGGTGAATAAACGCCCCAACATACCTAAATCTTCAACCGAGACCAAATGAAAAACCGGACCTATTAAAATGCCAATAATTATGAGAATCAAAACATCGGGAATGCGTGTTTTTTGATACACAATTGTCAAATAATGCGAAAAAAAGTATAATAAGCCGATGCTGATAATTGTTATTTCCATAATATTCTGTTTTGTAAAAATGCACTCCGCGCACTTTTTTTTGACTTGTTTGAGTTACTAAATTACAAAAAACTTGAAAGCGTCAAGATAATAACGGCTTATTGATAAATAATTTTTAGGCAAATTGATTATCAGATTTCACAACAAAAAAAAATTCTTTTCTTTCTCTGAATATTAGCGCAAATTTGCAACCGTTTTCAGAAAATAATAAAACACAACATACAATGTCTATTTTGATTAAAACTCCTGAACAAATCGACGGCATACGCAAGAGTTCAAAACTTGCCGCCTCAGTGCTCGATTTTATTGAGCCGTATGTGAAACCCGGTGTCAACACTGAATATCTTGATAATCTGATAAATGGCTTTATTGTTGACCACGGAGCCATTTCGGCATGCAAGGGTTATGGCGATTTCCCAAAATATTGCTGCATCTCGCCTAACGATGTTGTCTGCCATGGCATTCCGTCAGCCGATACAATACTGAAAGAAGGCGACATTATCAACATCGATGTTACCACCATTCTGAATGGCTATTACGGCGACACAAGCCGAATGTACGCCGTCGGGCAAATATCTGACGAGGCTCAACGCCTGATTGACACTACCAAGCATTGCCTCGATTTGGGCATTGAACAAGTACGCCCCAAAAACACCTTTGGCAATATCGGATTTTTTATAGCTCGATACTGTATACTGGCGTAAAGTCCTTGCTGTGCATATATGAAAGTATGCCTTTTACCAGTGCCTTGACTTCCGGATATTCAGAGATTTCTTTCAGCCGTGATGTACAGATCATTACTTTGCCATTTCCGCTGACTGCTTCATATAGCAGACCAAGTCTGTGATTTCGCTCAAAATTATCTATACACTGCACAATAGGTCTGAAGCCTCCCGGCATATCATCAAGT
>CALBPW010000401.1 GCA_937899145.1 uncultured Bacteroidota bacterium | reverse complement strand
AACCGATAAACCCCATGCGTCATTAAAGATGAACAACAAAATTCTGGAATATAAAGGTTTAATAACCTTTGACAAAATTGAAGAGTTGCTTACTATGTTCAATCACAACATTTTAAGTAAAATAAGTCCGTTGTGTAAAACACGTTTGTTTTCGATATTAGTTGAATGTCTTGAAAACTCGTACAGGCACAACTACAAATTACCCGATCAATATCCTGAAATTGAATTGTTGCTGACAGAAGCTGATAACAAGTATTGCTTAAAAATAAGCAACTTGATTGACAGTAAGAAACTTACAAGTTTAATAAACCGCATTGATAATCTAAACAAATTAGATATACAAAGCGTTAAAAAAGTATATAACGAAACTATACAGCAAGCGCATATTTCAGAAAAAGGTGGAGCAGGGTTGGGGCTGCTGAAAATCTTGCGTTGCTCACAACAAAAATTTGAGTATAAATCGACTGTTATTGATGATAAATGTTCGCTATTTACTCTTAGTATCAATATTTTAGACATACAAAACAAGTAACAAAATGAAAAGTATAAATATTAGCGAAACATCAACATCGCCTAATGTAAATTTCGATTTCGAAAAAAATATTTTTGAAATTTCAGGTTGCTCACGTCCTGAAGACGTAGTTGATTTTTACGCCCCAATTATCGATTGGATTTTGGAATTGAAACGCAGCTTAACCGATAGCCTGAAAAAAGAACGGGAAGATAACCCGTTGATATTCAGATTGAATTACGATTATTTTAACTCATCTTCGGCTAAATACATTTTGGATTTGGTGTTGCAAATAAATAGTTTGTACAAAGCAGGGCTAAATGTCAGAATTGATTGGTGCTATAAAAAAGAAGACGAAGATATGCTTGAAACCGGGCAGGAATTTACTGATATTATCGAGTGTCCAATTGATTTTGTGGCATTGTGAGGTGTAAAGAGTAAAGAGTAAAGAGTAAAGGGGAAGGAGTAAAGTATAAAGAGTAAAAGTGGGGAGTTTGTTATTATAACTTATAACTTTTGACTTTTAACCGGTTCAAGTCCTAACTCTTTGCCTTTCTGCAACATAAAGGCAAATGCCGATTCGAAATTATTTTCAATCACACCATCAAGAATCGCATCTTTAATTGAGCTTTTAATATTGCCAATTGCGGGGCATGGAGGCAAAGCAAATGTTTCGATAATAACCTCACCCGATATTGGCGGTTGCCAATTGCGTATGCGGTCTTTTTCTTCAACTTCGACAAGTTTTCGGCGAACAAGTTGATAATTATCAAGATAGCGCGATACTTTTTCAGGATTTTTCGATGTTATATCGGCATCGCAAAGAAGCATTAGGTCGTCAATATCGTCGCCTGCATCAAATAACAGGCGGCGAACAGCGCTATCGGTCACTGTATCTTCAACCAAAACAATTGGGCGCATGTGCAATGCTACCAGTTTTTGTACGTATTTCATTTTCTCGTTCATTGGTAACTTCATGTTTTTGAATATGTTAGGAATCATTTTGCTGCCAACATATTCGTGTCCATGAAATGTCCAACCAATGCCTTTTACAAATTTCTTAGTTGCAGGTTTGCCAATGTCGTGCAATAGCGCAGCCCAGCGTAGCCAAAGATTTTCGGTATGCTCACAAATGTTATCAAGCACTTCCATTGTGTGGTAGAAATTGTCTTTGTGTTTGCAGCCGTCAACAACCTCAATGCCTTTTAGGGCTTCGAGTTGCGGAAAAACAATAGCAAGCAGCCCTACTTTTTGCAGTAGTTTTATACCAATTGATGGCCGGTTGGTTTGCATAATCTTGCAAAACTCTTCCGATACTCGTTCCATTGATATTATTTTGATGCGCTCTTTGTTGCGTGTAATCGCCTCTAACGATTCATTAACTATGTGAAAATCAAGTTGGTTGGCAAATCTTACAGCGCGCAGCATACGCAGCGGATCGTCGGAATAAGTGGTGTCGGGTTCAAGTGGAGTGCGGATTATGCCGTTTTTTAAATCCTCAAGTCCATTAAAAGGGTCGATGAGTTGGCCGAAACGCTCCGGGTGTAAGTCTATAGCTAAAGCGTTGATAGTGAAATCGCGCCGGCATTGGTCATCTTCAAGTGAGCCGTCTTCAACAATTGGTTTGCGCGAGTTGCGATTGTACGATTCTTTACGAGCTCCCACAAATTCCACATCAACACCACGATACCGAAACATTGCTGTTCCAAAATTGCGGTAGGTGGTAACTTTCGGACTCTTCATAAGTCGTTGTGCAGTTTCTTGCGCCAACTCAATTCCGCTGCCAATTGTAACAATATCAATATCTTTTGACGGGCGGCCAAGCAGTTTGTCGCGTACAAAGCCACCAATGACAAAAGCTTGCTGATCGCGCTCGCCTAAAATTTGAGATATTGTCTTGAATATGATGTTGTTAAGATGTTCCTTCATGTAAAGTTTATTGCGTGATTGAACAGAAAAAGTTGTTCAATTGAGGCGCAAAAGTACAATTTTCAACAACAAAAAATTGTTAATCTGTATGTTTTATGGTTGATAAAATTGAATTTGTAGTTCAAATTCTCTTTTTCATTCTTTCAACAAAATCGATAATTGCAGCCACAGTTTCGTCAACGCCAAGACGTGATACGTTGAGCGACATATCGTAGGTTGGCGATTGTCCCCACTCTTTGTTTGAGTAATAGTTGTAGTACGATGCGCGTCGGCGGTCGTTGCGCTCAATAAAGGCTTGCGCTTTGCTTTGTTCAATAGGCATTCGGGCGCAAACGCGTTTTATGCGGTCTTGAATAGGAGCGTGCAGAAAGACGCTGATGCAGTTCGGATAATCGCGCAAAATGTAATCGGAGCAGCGACCAACAATTACGCAATTGCGCGTAACGGCTAATTGTCGGATTACATCGCTTTGAACTTTAAACAGATGATCGTCAGACATATAATTGTCGGTAGGGTTTAGGCCCGATATAAATTCGCCAAACGATTGAAATATTCCTTTAGTTTTTGGCTGTTCATCAACGGCTTCAAAAACTTCGGGTTCAAAGCCAATCTCTTTGGCTGCCAAAACAAGTAGTTGCTTGTCGTAGTAGTCGTAGCCAAGTTCCTCGGCCAACCGTTGCCCGACAACTCTGCCTCCACAGCCAAATTGCCGTCCGATGCTGATTACAATTTTTTTGTCGTTTTCCATAACTTTTTGTTTATCGCAAATTAATAAAAAAGGCAAGTTTTTATTCTTGCCTTCAACTAAATATTATCACGGAAAATTAGAACAGATTCAAATCTAACTCGGCTTTGTTGTCAGTTTTTTCGCTTTTCCGCCAAACATACGACACTCCGTATTCAGCTGATTTCTCGCGTTTTATGCTTGGCGATTCGTAGCTGTAATGGTTTTCTATTTCGTTCCAGAGGTTAAGGATTATTCTATCGGCTTTGCCTCGTAGTTCTGAGATTTTTGCCAACGCATTGGCATTTGATTCTTGAAGATTTTTTTGTGAGATGTTGAGCCGGACAAAATCTTCATAATGAACCTTTACTCGTGCTATAGTCGGGTTTGTTATTGGTGTTTGACCTTCCGAGATGCGTTTTTGTTCGCCTTCAATAATTTTTTGCCCCCACTCAATAACATCGCGTTCGGTGTTGAGTTGCGGAAGTTTGGTTTCATCGGCCGGCAGGTTGAAGTATTTTCTGATTTCAGGCTTCATCTCGCCACGGGCAATTGCAAAGTTCAGAACTTGGATAAAGTGCGATATGTAGAGGCGTGTTTTGCGGAAACTCTCTTGGTGGAGTTTGTTTTTTGATGTTTGGCGTTCAAAAACATCGCGTTGCATCATCATAGCTTGGCTAAATTCAGGTAGGAAATATCTAAGTTCCTGCAGTGTTGATGCGCTATATGGCAGTTCCATTGGCAGCATATTTTCTGATTTGCTTAAAGCCTTTTGCATAGCACGCAAGCGCGCACTATCCGTGTTCGGTAATCTTCTGTATGGCATAATAAAAGTTTGATTTTTAAAAACGACACGAATATATAGTTGTTTGTATAAAAATGCAAGTATTCGCAAAAATATTTTTCTAATTTTCAGATACTTATAAATACGCAAGTGTTTTGCTTACTTTTAACAAACTATTATTCAACAAGTTATAAACCATCTGTCAACTATTTTTTTATGATTTTAAACATAGTTTTTAACTGTGATTGTCAAAAAAAATAGTTTTTATGAATAGTGTTTGCCGAAAAAACGCCTTTTTGGTTGTCGTTTTTTCAAAATGGTAGGGGTGTTTGTTAAGTGGTGACGCGATGTTTTGCGTTTCTGCAAATGGCAGGGGCAGATTTCTAAAAACTGCTTGGGTGGGGTGATTTGTCGCCAAATGTGACAAAAACAAAACCGCCACGCTGGAACAAACCCGGCGTGGCGGTTATTAAAAAATGTGTTTTTTCTTTATTCAACCATCACCCGTTTGGTTATGGAGCCGACCTTCACAATGTAAACGCCTGCGCCGTTGACCTGCAATTCTGCACGGACGCGATGAATCGTGTCCCTACCGACCAATGCAGATCGGAAGAGCGTCGTGTAGGGAAAGA
>CALBPW010000400.1 GCA_937899145.1 uncultured Bacteroidota bacterium | reverse complement strand
ACGGCGTGCCAATGATCCCGTTCGGTAACGCGCCCTCTTCGTAAATTTCTTCGGCTTCGGGGTCTTTGACTGTGAGCGTGATTTTTTTCGATACCGTCGTTTTGTAATAATCCTTCGCTTTGACCGTAAACGAATATTTGCCGGATTTTGCAGGCGTTCCGGTGATCGTTCCGTCATTCGACAGCACAAGATTTTTCGGCAGCGAGTTCAGAAGCGCAAGTGACCATTCTATCGGCGGTGTACCTGAAGCAGCGAGTTTCTCTGAAATTTCAACGCCTTCTGTAGCTTGGAGTTCTGAAGTTGTGATCGTGAGTGTTGGAGCTGTGACGGTGATTTTAGCGTTCTGTGTTGCTATGCCGACATCGTTTGAGGCTCGAACCGTGAACGAATATTTGCCCACTTCAAACGGAATGCCCTTAATCATGCCCTCGTCAGAAAATGACAGACCCAACGGCAATTTTCCCTTCGTAATTGTCCAGCTGATCGGAGTAGTTCCTGTTGCAGAAAGCTGAATTTCCTGATACGCACTCGCAGCAATTTTTCCCAAATCGGCTTTTGAAGTGATTGAGAAGTTTTTCAACCATTCAGTTTGGAAATCGTTTTTGCTGAAAACAATACGCAAGTAACCACCAAATTCACCGCGCGACTTTTTGCCTGATTTTACAAGTTTTCGGCTTACAACAACATCATTTTCATCAGTAATATCCACATACTCAGCAGCATCAACGCCAAAAGCGCCCGCATCAGCAAGGTCTTGGTCGTTAACAATGGTGTATTTTACAGTGACAGGTGCAAGGAATGCGCTGAAGTAGTTATTCGGCTTATAATCAAGACCGATTGCACCCATAAGGTAGGCTGGCGCAAGGAAAGCCGAAATTTTCTCTTTAGTGGTATCGCTGGTGTAATTGTAGCCATTATCCATTTGTGATTTGAAATTCACTAAAGCCGCGTAGTACAACGATTTATAAGCCTCGTAGCCGTATTTCGACGAGAAATCAATACGGTCGTCGTTTTTAATAAAATCGCCATGCTTGTCTTGACGCGACATTCCGTAGCCAAGGTCGAGGGTGTTATCCCAAGTGTTTTTGCCGGAACGGTAATTGGCAAATAAATTAAGCGTGGCATTGAAGGCGATTGAGTTTTGACCACCCGATGCCCAATTGCTAAGTGATGTTTGTGTGGCATTTACCGATATTACCCCACCCTTGCGCCAACCTTGAGTGGTATCTGTACTCTGTTTGCGAAGCGCTGATTCTCCCTCAGTTACCTGAGCGGCTGCAATTTGTGCGCACCCAAATAGTGCGACTAATGCTAAAATTCTGATTTTCATTTTTCTTTCATATTAAGTTTAAAAGTGTGCCAAAAATACATAATTTCATCTTTTTTATGTAAATAATTGGCGTCAATTTCAAATGCTTTTTGTATTTTGCTAATCATTTTGCACTAAAACATTATGGATTCTTCAAAAAATTCCGCAACCGACATTGACAGTTTGATTGCTCAACTGAAAACCACAAATCCCGATATTGCTACAAGTATTGAACAATATTTGGAAGAAAACAAAAAGAAACAATTCAATTTGGAACGCAAAGTTGAAATTGCGAATCAAGAACTTCAGCTGCTGAATAATATTGAAAATCACAATACAATATGCCTGTTGCTACTTAGCTGCAACGGCGAAAAAAAGACAAATCTGCTCGATTGGCAAATTGAATACTGCAATTCGGCTTCAATAAACATATTTAACATAAAAAGCGACAATTGCTTAGGGCACACACTTAATGAATATCTGACCGAAATGCCCAAAATCGAAACTCCCCATGTTGTTGATAGCACTTATAAAGAGAAAATAACAATTGATAATAATGCGCAAAATCAGCACTTTATATTCCATTTTTACGGTCAAGATGATGGAACAATAATTTGCAGTATTGCCAATGCCAACGAGATAGCACGATTGCGCGAACAAATGGACACCAATATGCGCCGCCACGAGTTGATTATTGAAGCCTTAGACATCGAAGTTTCAAATTTATCATACACTGAGGTGTTTGAAAAAATATTGGAGCGCATCGGGCGGCACATGAATCCAAAACGGCTGCTAATTTTTTTAGACGACAATGATAAAAAACGCAGCTATTTAACATATCAATGGAACGCAACAGGTGCGAAACCGACACCTTCCAACACGATAATCGACCATTCGCAATACCCGTTATGGAACAAAACACTCGACGAGCAAAAAATGATACTTGCCATTCAAAACGATTGTTTACCCGACGAAATAAGCAAGATTATCAATCATTTAAACCTAAACCAAGCGTACATTTTCCCGCTTATTGCCAACAAAAATCTGTGTGGTTCGTTCGTTTTTGAAGCCGATAACAACAAAGCCTTCGACGACTTAGGCATCAGCTACATAAAGATTTTAACAATATTATTATCGGGACACATCAGCAAACACATAATAGCCGAAACGCTACGCCAAGAAAAAGAACATGCGCAAGAAGCCGACCGCCTAAAATCGGCATTCCTTGTAAATATGAGCCACGACATTCGCATTCCGCTAAACTCACTCCTCGGCTTCAGCGACCTGCTCTCCGACCCCGACCTTACCGAAACTGAACGCGAAGAATTTATCAGCCTTATCGACAAAAGCGGACAAGACATTATCTCGTTAGTTGACAATATTATAGACATATCAAAAATTGAAACAGGACAAATGAACATCAAACTTGAAATGTGCAAGTTGCAGCCAATAATGAACGAAATTATGGCGACATACAGCCGCCACCCCAAGTTTGAGGAACATACCGACCTAAGTCTGCACTTGGATTTTCCTGAACGTTTCAGCCAACTATCGCTAAATACCGATGCGTTCCGGTTCCGCCAGATTTGCACTAATCTTATTGACAACGCAATAAAATTTACCGATTCTGGCTCAATAAAATTTGGCATCAGCAACGCTTGGGAAAACACCATCGAATTTTACATACAAGACACAGGAATTGGCATACCAGAAGATGAGCAACATCTTATTTTTCAGAATTTCAGCAAACTAAACCGCTCGGTCACCAAAGAGTACAACGGCACTGGTTTGGGACTTTCGATAAGCAAAAGTTTGATTGAAATGCTGGGTGGAAATATACATGTGGTATCGGTTTTGGGCAAAGGCTCCACATTCTATTTCACACACCCGCTACCCGAAAAAGTACCAGAAACGCTAAATAATCTGCACGAGGTAAAATCGCTATTTAACTGGAAGGGGCACCGCATCGCAATTGTCAACAATATTGAACAGGACCGCAAGTATATGGAGTATATTCTGACCAACACCGGCATCGATATTGTATGGATTAACAATGAGATAGAAGCCATCGACTATTTTAAGAAAGGCAACACAGCCGATGTGCTGCTTCTTGAAATCCGACTACCATCGATAACAGGAGTTGAATCGGCAATGCGCATACACGAACTTACGCCAATCCCTATCATCGCAATGACAACCAGTTCAAACATCAACGAGAGCCGCTCGTTTGCCGAAAAAGCCGGGTGTTCCGATGTGATTTCGAAACCTCTAAATATGTCGAAACTACTGAATAAGATTAATAAGGTGTTGGGTGTTGGGCGTTAGACGAAACCGGTTCCCTGTTATACAGTTCACCGATTCACCAATTATCCGGCTCACCATCAACTCTACTCCCACTCTATTGTTCCCGGTGGTTTGTGTGTAACATCGTACCAAAGCGAACCCGCACCATCGGCCATAAATTGTTGCCAAAGTCCACCTAAAAGTTGCTGGTCGATTTCGGCAAAATTGGCTGTCATTGCCTCCGAACTATTTACGGGGCGCATTACAACACAAGGTTTTGACTCAACGCGCAAAGGTGTTAGTACTACGGGCATTTGCCAGATTTTTTCATATAAATCGTTTGCTTGTAAAAATTCGGTACAGATGTTATCAAATTTGCGAAGAGTGTCGAAATTTTCTTTTGTGGCATATTGGGCAACAAGTTGCGGCATTGCGCTTGACACTGCGCCTACTTGCCAAATTACACGATTTATCACTTTAAACCGATTGACAAGTTCTGTACTAAAATGTTCGCATTGTTTCCATGTCAAATTATTGGTTGTCAACAAGAATGGCTGCGCGTATGTACGTCCGTCGCCTTGAACGCCAACACTTTTTACTGGCAAAACGCAGCCTTGAATATTATTGTCTTTCAGATATTTATCCAATCCTTCGACATCAGCATTAGTTGCAAATTGCCCTTTGCCATCAGTGCAGAGCATACGCACACCAAGTCCGGGTCCCGGGAACGGATGACGCCATACAAGATTATGAGGTATGCCGAGTTCCTCGCCAAGCATACGGACCTCGTCTTTGTAAAGGTCGGCAAGTGGCTCAAGCAGAAGGCCTTGCGCCATCAGGTCCATCACTTCTTTCACACGGTTGTGGTGCGTTTTAATCAAATCGGCATTTTTTGTGCCGCCACTTTCGATGGTGTCAGGATAGATAGTTCCCTGCGCAATCATCCATTCTTTAGGGTCAAGATTTAGTTTGCGCATCTCTTCGTCTTTTACAGTTAGAAAAGTTGCGCCAATACGCTTGCGTTTTTCTTCAGGTGCGGTAATTCCTTCAAGTTGGGCAAGAAAAGTGTTTGTAGCATCAACTACACGCAGGTTGTGCATTCCTTCGGCTTTCAAAAAATCAATAATTTTTGCCGATTCGTCCATACGCATCATTCCGTTATCAATATGCAAGCCCATAACACGCTCAGTACCAAGCACTTTGTTTAGCAACACAAATGCAACTGTGCTATCGACGCCCCCCGAAACCAACAAGAATACTTTGCGCGAGCCTACTTCAGTTCTTATCTTTTCAGAGATAAGCGGCATGTAGCTCTTCATATTCCATGAGCGTTGGCATTG
>CALBPW010000399.1 GCA_937899145.1 uncultured Bacteroidota bacterium | reverse complement strand
TCTATCCGGATTTCCAAACTGGCGGATTGTTAGACGTCTCGCGGTATAACGATGGTGAACGTGGGGGACGCGTGCGTGTTCGTTCTAAAATCACCAAGATTGACAACAAGACGTTGTTGATTACGGATGTTCCGTTCGGCACGACTACGGATACATTGAAAGATACCATCATCGCTGCCAATGATAAAGGGAAAATCTTGTCAAAAAATGCATCCCCGTTGGCAACTTTCTAATTACATTTATTATACATATTCATCTTGTAATGTTCTTTAAAAACTGAAATTACATCATCAAAATGTTTTATCAAAAAACAGATTGCACTCTCGGTCAAAAATAAATTGATTTTGGTCATTTTTTTGGAGCGTTATCGAAGCCGATTTTGACGCGTGCCGCTTGTAAATGTAATTATTGTAGCAAAAAATTGCACAATAGTCGCTTTTGCGCGATTGCGCCGTTTGTATGTGAAAAAAACAATCAATTTTGTGCCGCGATGCATTATTCATTTAAAATATTATTGTTCATAATTTTGTTTTTGAACCCGATTGTATCGATGGCGCAAGATGCTGATACCGCACGGTTTTCAGGCGATTTCCAGAATACGCCTTTGAAATCGGTTTTTCAAAAAATTGAATCGGAAATAGGTGTTTCGTTTTTTTACGAAGACGATTGGATTTCGCCTGATATGCAAGTAACAGCGCGTTTTAATCGGCACCAGTTGCAGGATATTATGCCAAAATTACTGTCGCAGACTGAATTAACTTATGTCGCTATTGGCAATGCAATTATACTGATACCAGCTGTTGAGGTAGTGCAAGTGGTTGGCAGTAGCTCATCGTTTGGTTCTAATGCCGACGACGCTTACGATGTGGTGGTGGTGGGCGACCCATCGCAAATGGGCAAATACAAGAATATCAATATCGAAGGGAAAATTGTTGATGGCGCAAATGGTGAGCCACTGATAGGGGCAATTGTTAAGATTGAGGGAACAAATAAATATGCGGTATCTGGCTATACGGGCGATTATCGGTTGATACTTACGCAAGGTGTTTACGATGCGATAATTACTTGTATGGGTTATGAGGACAAACGTATGAAAATCAAAGTCATAAGTCCGGATAGACTTGATATTGAAATGTTTGAGACGTCGCATGAAATTGGCGAGGTTCTGATAACATCGAACCGGACAGAAAATAATATTCGTGGCAATCAGATGAGCGTTGTGGAAATGGACGCAAAGAGTATCAAACAGTTGCCGCTTGTTACGGGGGAAAAAGATATTATTAAGAGTTTTACAATGATGCCGGGAGTGAAATCGGTTGGTGAGTTTGGCTCTGGCATTAATGTGCGCGGTGGAGGCGAAGACCAAAATCTGTATCTTATTGAAAATGTGCCAATTTTTAATACTTCTCATGCACTTGGGCTAATGTCGGTCATCAATCCTGATGCTGTAACAGGCGTAACTCTTTACAAAGGACACATTCCTGCTGAATATGGCGACCGTGTTTCATCGGTGATGGACATCAGAATGCAAGATGCTGCACTTGAAAGATTTAGATTGCGTGGTGGCATTGGAATTTATAGCAGCCGGCTGCAAATCGAAACTCCGCTGATTAACAAAAAAATTACAATGCAAGTTGGTGGACGAACAAGTTATTCTGATTATCTGCTTAAAAATATGTCAGATTATTACCTTTCGCATAGTTCGCTAAATTTTTACGACCTAAATGCTCTTGTTAACATAAAATTGAAAAATAACCCGATTTCAGCTTTTGGCTATATGAGCAACGATTTTTTTCGTTACTCCGACATATTCTCCTACAAATATGGCAACAAATTGGCAGGTTTAACATGGACGCATTTGTTTAATGCTGATTGGGTGTCAAATTTAACATTAACTTATAGCAATTATCATAATTTCAACAAGCATTTTGCCGAGGCGCGCAATACTTATAGTACCGAATCCGATGTTCGGCATCTATCGGCAAAACTGAAAATCAACTATACCGGTTTTAGCAATCATAATTTGACTGCTGGTGCGCAATTTTCAGATTATCAATTAAATCCAGGAGTAATAAAACCTTATGATTCTGATGCTGAAATTGAATC
>CALBPW010000398.1 GCA_937899145.1 uncultured Bacteroidota bacterium | reverse complement strand
TTTCGCAAAAATTATTCACAGTAAAAAGTGGAAATATTTTCCTGCTTTCGCTGGGGTTACAGTTTTCACAAAAAATAGCTTAGATGTCAACATTCTGCATTGATTTCATGGCGAAACCAACACTGTGCAAGTAGGGATTTTTTTGAGAAAGCCGGAAATAAACCAGTAGTACAGCGGAGAGGCCAGAACCACAACGTCCGCCTCCCGGTAGAGCGGATAAACGCGCTCCATGTCGTCCCGCTGGACGCAGGGACGCTCCGGGTCTTTCCCGCCGCGCCAGCAGCCGAGACAGCCGTTTATTTTCATGTGGCCCAGATGAAACTCCGTGACCGTGTTCCCGGCTTCCTCCGCGCCGCGCTTGAATTCCGCCGTAAGCGCTGAGGTATTCCCGTTTTTACGCGGGCTGCCGTTGAGAATGATAATTTTTTTCGCCATAGCGGATCGCTCCTTTACTTCTTTGCCGGTTTATCGCAGAAATACCACCAGCGGTATTTTGCCGGATCGGGCGCCGGATCGTTTGCGTAGGCCACCGCGCAGCGAAACGCGTACAGCACGCATTTGTCCAGCGCTTGGCCCGCGTTGAGGCTTGCGCGCAGATATAGATCGTTCGGGTCCGCATCCTTGAGCGTGTCCAGATTTGAATAACCCAAGGCGATCAGCTCAGCCTCTTTCTTTGCCCCAATGCCGGGAACATTGCGCAGATCGCTCACGCTCACAGCTCCTTTGTGAAAGACTCGATCGGTCTGTAGACGTCATGCCACGGGGCATAAGGAACGGCGTCCCGGGCCGCATAGCCCACCGGCAGCAGGCAGATCGGCTTGATATACGGCGGCAGGTCAAAGGCCTTCGCCACGGCTTCCACGTCGAAAAGTCTCACCCAAACGGAGCCGAGGCCCTGCTCCCATGCCTCCAGCATCATGTGCGTACACACAATGCTGCAATCCATCTCGCCGGAGCTGTAGCCCTGCTCGGTCTGGCTTTTCCAGGTTTTCCGCTCGTCGCTGCAAACGAGAAATACCAGCGGCGCGCCGTAGATGCAGCGGCACAGGCGGTTGATCTTTGACATTGCCGCATCGCTTTTGAGCACATAGATCATCTGCGGCTGGAAGTTTACCGCAGTGGGCGCGAGCTGCGCAGCCTTCAGGATGCTATCGATTTTTTCCTGCTCGACAGGGCGCGGAGAATAGGAACGGACAGAGAACCGCTCCGCGGCAAGCTCCAGAAAGCTCATACATATGCCCTCTTTCAGATCAATACTGGTGGAACACCTTTGCAAGGATCTTCCACTCGCCGTCCTCTTTGATCAGGCTGTGGAAATCGGTGAACGCCAGACCGTGCCAGTCCTCCAGCGTGACGCGAACAGTCGCCGCAGTTCCCTCAATGGCGAGGACATCCACTCTTGTCTTCGTTTCCGGCGCGGGGCCAAAGGCATCGATAGCACCGTACAGTGCCTCGATAGAGCCGTGATAGTATTCGCCGTTGAGATAGCCGTACATCAGCGCGTTATCGGTGAAGGCAGGCTTCATGATCTCGCTCTTTCCCTCTTTGCAGCTTTCCGTGTACTTTGCCACTGTTGCCAGAACATCTTCGTAATCATGACACAATGATAAAAAATCAATAAAATGATTATAACCTTCTTGTTTTTGTAAAGATAGGGTTCCTGTAAACCTGCTTTTATTATTTTTCCGATTGTAAAAATCGTGCCATGTATCATCTGATTTGCATTTTTTTAGCTTTGAACTAACTTTGTTTTGAAAATATTCTTTATGACGTTTTAAAATCTCTGATGTTAATTTTATTTGAAACAATATTATCACCAACTATCCTGTGTATAAACAAGACAATACATCATTAATATTTATTTATTTTATTTCTAATATCTTCCCATTCAGCTAATAATATTCTTTTTAAAAAAGGTTCACCTATTAACTTTATGTTATCATATGCATAATCCAATTCCTCTTTGATTTTTTCGTATTCTTCATTTTCAAATACTGCACACTTCTTATCAATTTCAAGAAAAGCTTTTGCTTGAGAAAAAACTTCGTAAATGTAGTCGATAATTTTTTCTGCAAATGCGCCATGAATCCAAATTCTATTTCTGCCTTCATTTTTAGTTAAAAAAAACGAATCCGCATATAATCTGTATATATTATCTGCAAAAGTTTGTTCACTTTTGGTAACTACTCTTGTAACCCCGTTCTCTTTTTTTAAATATGTCACATGTGCAACAGGTATATCAGATAACAAAATTGGTGAATGTGTAGTAAAAATTACTTGGACATCATGACCAACGAATATACTTGATATATTTTTTAATATTGTAACGATGAAAAAAGAAAGCCATTTTCAGCTAACAACAATACTAAAACAAAACATATTTAACTTACTAACTTTTAATATGAAAAAAATAGCCCTATTGTTCACATTATTATTTGTAGCAACAATAAATCACGCCAAAACTATTACTGGCAAAATATCTGATACTCAGCAAGAACCGATACCAAACGCAGTCGTTATTCTGCAAAATTCAGATTCGTCTTTTATATCAGCCACCACAACCGACTCTCTTGGAATTTTCAAAATTGAAATTAACATAAATAATGGTTTGGTACTTGTGCAACATTTAGCATACGAGAGCCAAACAATTACATTCAGTAATAACAACTTTTCGGCACTAAAAAACATAACGTTAGCCGACAAAACTACCCAACTTGATGGCGTAACCATTAAAGCGCAAGCTCCAACTGTTGTGGTAAAAGACAACGCATTGGTTTACAACGCACAGCGCATTGCCGAAAAGAAAGCCGTAAACTCTGCCTTTGAACTACTTAAATATACACCCGGCATAACCACCAAGGGCGATGAAATAGGTCTTGCTGGTGCCTCACAACTGACTGTGATAGTTGATGGTAAAGCCACAACTCTTAGCAATGGCGATATAGCCGAAATGCTAAAAGCAATGCCAGCCAGCAGTGTAGGTAACATTGAAGTAATGTACAAAGCGCCAGCAAAATACGGAGTTAAAGGCGCACTCATTAATATTGAAACCGACAAAAAACACCACAACGCCCCCGTTGAGGCTGAATTGGCAACCGAATACGAACAAAAATTCTACGCACTTGGGCGTAATCGCGCCAACGTTGCATACCGTGGCGAAAAGCTTGATTTTGACATATTAGTAAACACCTCTAATGGAAATATAAGAAGTGATATTTACGATTACGCAATAAACAAATTTAACAATGAGGAAACTATAATTGACCAATACTTTTATAGTAAATATAAAATCGACAATTTAAATATCAGAACATCAATAGATTATAAATTCAATGATGATAATTCCATATCGCTGTTGTACTACACAAAAGGCAGAAAATCAGATAAAAAGATAAACTCCGCAGCCAATTTCATTTCCGATTTCGCACCCAAATTTGTAAATAGCATAAATAACGGGGACGACAAAAACACTTTACATAATATAAACCTTAAAGGCACATTTAGCGGTTTGGAATTAACTGCCGACTACGTTTCATACTACGATGACGATAAATCAAAATATACTGATATACAAGAAGATAGCACCACCACCGACTATCACAACAACTCAACAATGGATATTGACCAGCTGAAACTGCTCGCCAGCTACGATTTAGAGATAAACGACACATGGCAAATGAGTTTTGGAGCGCAAGGAACTTTTACAAATTCCGGTACTGAGGTAAGCTATCTTTACCCACAAAACGGAGCGTATCTGCTTGATAATGACACTTATGAAGACAATATGCAAAAAGAACGCCGTTTTTCGGTTTTTGCCGAAACATTCAACACAATTTTCGACAGCGTTCAATTTGATTTCACTCTTGAACTTGAATATTTCAAATCGGATTACGACGAAAATGGTACAGTTTCAACACTTTGGAACGAATGGCGGCTATATCCGAGCCTGTCAGTAACATGGCCAATAAAAAACGACATTCTGCAGCTATCACTCTCCACTTACAAAAATTATCCAAATTATTGGGACTTAAGCCCACACATGATGCAAATTAATCCATACAAATTTATAATTGGCAATCCAGAACTCAAACCATCAACTATGTACGATGCCAGCCTTGCATACATACTTAACCAACAATACACTATTGAGGCATACTGTTTTTACGAAAAAAACGCTTTTTATGAATTGCCTTATCAAAACGCTGAAGAATGCCGACTTTATGACCAAACAGTGAATTACGATTATGATTTACAGTGCGGAATTGGCGGCGAACTCCCATTTACTATTGGATTTTGGGAACCAACATTATCTGGTTACTTAATATACGCAAAAAGTAAAAAGTCTGATTTTCACGGTAGTTCCTTTAATAAAGATAAAATGACCTTCTCATTAGGAATTGAAAATACATTTACCATTTCTGAAGAAAAACCTAATTTAAGATTTACTCTTGATGCAGAATATATGTCGAAAGCTATAAATGGCATATATGACATGAATTATTGCTACAATTTAGAAGTTGGAATGCGTTGGGCAATACTTGAGAATCTGATATTTACTGCAAAATGGTCGGATATCTTTGAACACTCTCGACCTTATCCTGCTACTGTTAACTTCAATGGGCAATATACTAAATTAGACCGCAAATTGTACAATACATTCAACACATCTCTTGTTTGGCGTATAGGCGGGTTCAAGGCCAAAGAAGTGGAAATGACTGATACACAGCGAATGATGAGATGATTTTTATTTTGAGCAAAGTTTAAAGAGTAATGTGTATAGTTATGTTACTCTTTACTCTTTACTCTTTACTCCTTACTCTTTACTCTTTACTCTTTACTCTTTACTCCTTACTCTTCACTCTTCACTCTTCACCCCTATGCGCCTTCGTTTTCCTCTCATACTTCAAGCCGATTCAAGCGACTGCGGAGTGGCAAGCCTTGCTATGATTGCCGCTTGGCACGGCATTGCCGTTGATTACGACGCTCTGCGCCAACGCTGCCAAGTGGCGCGGGTTGGTGTGAGCCTGCTAACAGTCAATCAGCAAGCGCAAGAACTTGGTTTCAAGACAGAAGCCGTACAACTCAACTTCGAAAATTTGCAAGCCGAACAACATCAAATGCCGTGCATTGTGTTTTGGAATAGCGAGCATTTTATTGTTGTTAGGCGAATTACAAAACGCAAAGTTCTGGTAGCCGACCCTGCACTTGGGCTTCTCTCCTACTCGTACCAATATTTTAAAGAGCATTGGTGTTGCGAAGGTGATGAAGGGATTGCATTGCTTATTAGCAAAAACGGAAATAAAAACATAAGCCAAGCTACGCATAAAAGCAAAACTATCAGCAAATTACTAAGTTATGCAAAAAACAAAAAAGGAGAATTTATCAAAGCTGCAATATTATTGTTAATTGCAAGCGGATTACAACTTATAATTCCATTTCTTACACAAGCCATTGTAGATGTCGGCATTGAGCAAAAAAGCGATAGCATAATAATTGCCATTTTATGCGCGCAAGCCACACTAATACTTAGTCGCACACTTGCCGATTTTGGACGACAATGGCTAACACTCAAAATTAGTGCACATATAAACATATCGATGATTTCAAATTTTATTGAAAAATTGCTACACCTACCAATGCCATTTTTCGAGACAAAAAATACAGCCGACATTATTCAGCGCATTTTCGATTTTGAACGCATCGATAACTTCATAACACAATATTCAATGTCGTTTTTGTTCGCCATTGTTTCACTCATTGTATTTGGAATTGTATTAGCTGTTTATTCGCTGAAACTATTTTGTATCTTCCTTATTGGCAGCGTTTTATATCTTGGTTGGATACTACTTTTTGTTGGTCGTCGCCGCGTACTCGACAACACCCGCTTCGACCGTACTGCGAAAACAGAATTACACACC
>CALBPW010000397.1 GCA_937899145.1 uncultured Bacteroidota bacterium | reverse complement strand
TGGAAAGGAAACTACTCATCATGGCTTGAGCAAAAAACCAAACGGCTTGAGATGGAGGAAAAAACCGAAAGCCGCCGCCGAAAAACACTTGAACGTGAGCTGGAATGGGTGCGAATGGCACCAAAAGCGCGTCAGGCCAAGCAAAAAGCCCGCTTGAACGCATACGACAAACTGCTCAACGAAGACACCAAAGAAAAAGAACAGACACTCGAGATTTTTATCCCAAATGGTCCCCGACTTGGAACAAATGTTATTGAAGCTCACCATGTTAGCAAAGCATACGGCGATAAACTGCTATACGATAATCTTGAATTCACATTGCCGCAAAACGGAATTGTTGGTGTTATCGGACCAAATGGTGCCGGCAAAACAACACTCTTCCGCCTGATAATGGGACTTGAAAAACCCGATTCGGGCGAGTTTAAAGTAGGCGAAACCGTAAAACTTGGCTACATCGACCAAACGCACACTGCAATAGACCCCGAAAAGACTGTATATCAGATAATTTCGGGTGGACAAGACGAAATCCGGATTGGTGGTAAATTTGTAAATGCGCGAGCTTATCTGTCGCGGTTCAATTTTTCGGGCGCCGACCAAGAAAAAAAGGCCGGCATACTATCGGGTGGCGAGCGAAACCGTCTGCATTTGGCTCTAACACTTAAATCGGAAGCCAATGTTTTGTTGCTCGACGAACCCGGCAACGACATTGATGTCAACACACTACGCGCACTCGAAGAGGGACTCGAAAACTTTGCAGGCTGCGCCGTTGTCATCTCACACGACCGCTGGTTCCTCGACCGTGTTGCAACTCATATTTTAGCTTTCGAAGGCAACTCGCAAGTCTATTTCTTCGAAGGTTCATACTCTGAATATGAGGAAAATAAGCGGAAACGCTTGGGCGATGTCCAACCAACCCGCATTAAATACCGGAAACTGAAAGAGGATTAAATTCTCAATTGAATAAATTTGTATATTGGAGTTGTGAATGAAACAGATGTTTAACAAAAAATGACTACAACTATGAAGAAGTACATTTGCGAAGTGTGCAGTTACGAGTACGACCCGGCAGTGGGCGACCCGGATAGCGGCATTGCCCCGGGTACAGCATTTGAGGATTTGCCCGATGATTGGGTTTGTCCTATTTGTGGTGTGGGTAAAGATGAATTTAAATCTGTTGACTAACAGCAAAAAGCAATTGAAGGTTATTTTTTTTGTTGGTATATTACGTAAAAAGCCCTCAACACAATGTTGAGGGCTTTTTTATTTCAGAAATAATTATTAGACCTATTTAAACAATTGTTTTACAGTTAGTTCAAGATAATCGCGGCAATTCATCCAAGTGTGTCCGCCACCGGGATTGTAGAAAGTGTGTTTCAAGTGGTTTGCTGTTAAATATTTATCGAAATCGCGCGAAGCTTGAATCAGAAAATCGTCGGAACCAGTGCCTAAAAACATGAATTTCAGTTTTTTCTGAAGTTCAGAAATAGGAGCGTAGGTGCCATTTTGGAAGTTTGTTTCAAACTCGTTGCCAAAAATTGCCGGTGCGTAAGCTGCTACCCAATGGAATTTGTCGGGATTGCCAAAACCTGTAGCTAATGTTTGTCGCCCGCCTAATGAGAATCCCGCAATTGCACGATTATCGGCATCGGTTTTTACTTTGTAGTTGCTTTCAATAAATGGAATAACTTCGTTAACAATATCTTTTACAAACATATCTGTGCTCATTAGGTTGAAGTCGTGTTGTATATGCCGATTTTCCATTTCAGGATATGGATTGGCGTATGGCATTACTACAATCATCGGTTTTGCAAGTCCTTGAGCGATAAGATTATCCATAATATTGTTCATTCTGCCTACTTTAAACCATGTTTCGTAAGTGTCTGTCATTCCATGGATTAAGTATAAAACCGGATATTTTTCCTCAGCTGTGTGATTGTAGCCTGCTGGTGTGTAAACGCACATTGGACGGTCAAAACCAAGGCCATTTGAGTGGTAGTAGCGATACGATACTTTGCCATGCGGAACATCTTGCAAATCTTGCATTGTTGGGGTTTCGCCACGCACATCGGCAAGGCTGTTTTTGAAGCCTTCGTTAGGGAAGATGAACATATTTGAAGGGTCGGTAACCTGAATGCCGTCAACAATAAAGCAATAAGGATAAATATCTGGCACTTCAGGCTTTACGGTTATGCTCCATACGTTAGCAGAGTCTTTTGTCATCTCTTTTTTCTCGCTAAACATTTGGCAATCAAGTAGTACGTTTTGTGCTGTTTCCGATTTGTAGCGGAAGGTTACTGAGCCGTCGGCGTTATAGTCGGGCGAAATCACAGGACGGGGGAAGAGGCGTGCCATAACTTCGGGTGTTAGGCGTTGCTCTTGCTGTCTTTTATCTTGTTGATTGCAAGCCACAAACGAAACCATTACGGCAACGGCAGCGGTAAATATACTTATCTTTTTCATTTTCAGTCGATTTTAGTTGTTAAACAATAGGCGCGCCGATTTGTCGAGGAAGTATTTGGCATTCATCCATGTATGTCCAAATTTGTCGTTTGTAAATTCTTTTACATTCTTAATTCCCTTTTTATCAAGAAAATCCATATAGTCTTTGGCGTTGCCGTAAAGGAAATCGTCGGTGCCAACGCCAAGCCAGAATAGGCGCACTTGGCTGTTAAGGCTGTCAACATTGTCATATACAGGCAGTTCCATCGATGTGAACGAACTGTAGCTGCACAGGTACGAGAATTTGTCGAGGTTGGTCAATCCTAACGCTAAACCTTGATTTCCACCACGTGAGAATCCTCCAATGGCGCGGCTGTCGCGGTTGTTGATTGTACGGTAGTTGCTCTCGATAAATGGCATCAAGTCGTTAATGAAATCTTTGCTGAAAATATCGCCTTTCTCCCAAACATTGGCGCATGCAGGGAAGTATTTTGCTGGATTGCCGTATGGCATAATGATAATCATCTCTTTTGCAGCGCCTTCGGCAATCAGATTGTCGAGAATGAAGTTGGCGCGTCCGACTTTAAAATAGACTTCTTCGGTGTCGGTAGTTCCGCTTATCAGATAAAAAACAGGATATATCCGCAATTTGATAAAACGCAAAAAAGCGGATTATGTAATTACTTGCGTGCGCTGGTAAAACAGAATCTGAGCCTCTCATTATCGGAAATTCTGGACAAATTCATTGAGGATGAGAAGTATTATTTGGAGTTGAATGCTTCAAGATTTCCTTTTCTTGCGGAATGTATAGATGATGCGCAATTTTTAAAGGATACAGAGGAATATATAAAAGAATGTATAAAATATTATGACT
>CALBPW010000396.1 GCA_937899145.1 uncultured Bacteroidota bacterium | reverse complement strand
CTCTTTCCCTACACGACGCTCTTCCGATCTCCCGGCCAGCGGCTACTACTTCAGCGGGTGGAGCGACGGCAGCACCACAAACCCGCGCACCATTGTGATAGGCACCACCGACGTAACCCTAACAGCCTCGTTTGCCGCTACACCAGTTATTGCCACTGTCGACCTCGGCCTCACCAGCGGCAACCTTTGGGCGACCGCCAACCTTGGCGCCGCCAACCCGTGGGATTATGGCGACTACTACGCATGGGGCGAGACCACCACAAAGAGCGATTACAGTTGGAGCACCTACCTGCATTGCAACGGCTCAAGCAGTTCACTCACCAAATACTGCAACAGTAGCAGTTATGGCAAAGACGGCTTTACCGACGCCCTAACCACCCTTGAGGCAGCCGACGATGCCGCCACAGCCGTTTTAGGCACTGGCTATTCGATGCCGACCTATGCCGATTGGAGCGAACTAAGCAACCAATGTTATTGGGTATGGACATCCGACTATAGCGGCCAAGGTGTGGCAGGCTACATAGTGTACAAGGCAAAAACAGATGGTGATAAAGGGACAAAGGTGTATAGTGGGAATACGCCCTCCAGTTCATACTCGTTAACCGACTCCCATATTTTTCTGCCGGCTGCGGGCTATCGCTACGATTCGTGCCTCAGCGACGGTGGTTCGTACGGCTACTTCTGTTCTGCGTCGCTCTACGAGTACGGCCCGTACTACGCGCGTAACTGCGGCTTCTACAGCAGCCGCGTGTGCACGGACTACGGCAGCTACTTCTACCGCTACTACGGGCTTTCGGTTCGGCCTGTCCTCCGCCCATAACGGCAACCCACCGCAGCGGCCGTCATCATAGCCGTAGGCCTGCCGCCCCCCCCAAGGGCGGCTACCAAAGGCCTATGGCTATGATGACGGTAGCTCAAAAAAGAACAGAGAGTGAAAAATGGAGGTTAACAAAAACAGAATTTCAAAAAAAAAATAATTTATCAAATGATTGCTGATAATTATATTTGTCAATAATACAATAATACAATAATGCAATGGCACAAATTAAGGAGATAATAGAGGCAGAGAGCCAGCGCAATGGCATTGCCGAAATGCGCGTCATTCGCCTCTACCGCGAGGGCGCTTTTTTTCGCGCCTACGTTTTTCAATCCGGTTTTCTTCAGATTTAATCGATTAGGGATAATTGACAGTGCATTTTCGCGCTTTTATTCAAAAATGTGCGCTTAAAACGCTGAACATTAGCGGTTTATATCAATTTACCGATAATAATTTTTCAAATTTCGTTCGAAGATCTTCTTGTTAACGCTATTTACTTGGTTTATAACACCTTGCATAAGTTGCATGCGTTGGCTGATTTCTTCTTCCGAAAGTTCGTCTTGCTGGCTAAATACAACATTGTCAATTTTATAACCTTCGTGGTCGAGTGTCATAGCAACGGCAGCACCAAAGTCGTCGAAGATGATAACCGATGGCAAACTGTTCATCGAGTATTTGATTATCGATTTTGATACTGCGCCTTGAATTAGTGTTATTTGGTCGATGCCTAAATAGTTGGCACTCAGCAGTAAACGCATCATATCAATTATCGCTACTTTGTTAGTTTCGCCATTGGCTGCAAACTGTTCGTATTGTTTTTGGTTAGTTGTTAAAAATAATTCGATAAATGATTTTGGCAGAAGTTTGATGTCGCCAAGTTCGCCATTTTTTTCTTTCAGATAATACTCTTTTTGTGCAAGTTTTTGGTTATCAGGGCAATAATACTCCCATTTACAAGTCCTTCGGTACGATTCGGTCATCGGTTTTGGTTTCCACTTCGATTTTGGACGGCGGTAGAATGGCGAATATAGATTTAGACTTTTTGATTCGAGACTGTAAATCAGGCAGTTGATAAAATGAATATATCCGCCGCCAATCTCGCCATGAAGTGCGCTCCATAGGGTTTTAGCGCGGGTTGTGTCTGAAAATTTCAGGGCTGTTGTTGTGTCGGCGCCGAAGCTCTCAAGTCGCTTGCTTTTTAATGCGTCAACAAAGTCGGGGTCGAGTGTAACGGGGTAGTATGTAACTTCCTCTGAGCCAACTGCCATTTGCGGCATTGTGGATGTTGAGTGGTAAAGTCCGCGCACATCAAGGATTGATGTTGAGTCGTTGCTGAAGGTGATGTGAATGTTGAAGTCTGCCCCCCACCGCATCGATGATATTTCGTTTTTCTGTGCTAATGCCGAAGCGGTTATTAGTAATGTCGCTGCTATTAGTTTGATTTTCATGGTTTTGTATTTTTTGCCTGATTGTTGAATTGGTGTCCCGATAGCTATCGGGATGGTGAATCGGATAACTGTTTATCTTTTAAACTTTACTTGTTACTTTAGACTTTAAACCAGTTAAACTTTAAACTAAACATTGTTCTGTAGTCCGTTGTCTAAATAAACGCTCCAAAATCGTTTACAATGTCAAATGATTGTTGTCCTTTGGCGCAAACATTATCTTGATTGCTAACAGTTGTGTTTGGCTCAACGCTTTTTGTAAGCCAGACGTTACCGCCAATCACCGAATCGTGTCCAACGATGGTTTTTCCGCCCAAGATGGTAGCGCCAGCGTAGATGGTAGCGTTATCCTCAATTGTCGGGTGTCGTTTGGTTCCGGCTTTTTCTTTGCTTACGCTGAGTGCGCCAAGTGTAACACCTTGATACACTTTAACATTATTGCCGATGACGGTAGTTTCGCCAATAACGATGCCTGTTCCGTGGTCGATGCAGAAAGAATGCCCTATGGTGGCGGCCGGGTGAATATCGATGCCTGTTTTGCCGTGCGCGTACTCGGTAAATAGGCGCGGAAGTATCGGAATGTTTTGCGTATATAGTTGGTGTGCAAGCCGATACACTACTATCGCGTAAAATCCGGGATAGGTTACAACCACTTCTTCAATTGATTTTGCTGCAGGGTCGCCGTTGAAGATGGCGGTAGCATCTTCAATCATTAAGGCGTAAAGTGATTCAAGCGATTGCGTAAATTGTTCAATTTCAGTGTCAATCCTGTTTTTGTCGAATGATAGCTGTTGTAACGTTTGCCGAAGAAGGTCGCGCATATCGTAGTATCGGGCTTCGGTTGATTGAGTATCGTCGCAAAGGATTGGAAAAAGCAAGTGTACGGTTTTCTCCAAAAGCTGATGGCTGAGCGATTGTGCGGGAATTTTGCCTTCGGCGTTTTTCCTGAATTGCCCTATCTGGTTAAAAAGTGAATTCATGTTTGATGTTTTATGTTGTGAAGTTATAAGTTTTTGGTGAATCGGTGAATCATTTTTTGGCGAATCGGTTGGTTTGGTGTTGCGCGATTTAGTATTCTCACCCCCCCTCAACCTTCTAAACACTCAACGAAACTCCGCAAGCCATTAGTATCAGAATCACGCCACCTGCTATTATGCGGTAGATGCCGAAAACTTTGAATCCGTATTTTGTCAGGAAGGCGACAAACCACTTCATTGCAAGTAGTGCCACAGTAAACGCTACCACGTTGCCGATTATCAGCACGCCTAAATTGTTGACAAGCAGTTGCAGCCCTTCGGGAGTGAGTGTCAGTTTTAATAGTTTGTAGCCCGATGCAGCGCACATAGTAGGCACGGCAAGGAAGAACGAAAATTCGGCCGCATTTTTCCGTGTCAGTTTTTGAGCCATACCGCCTACAATGGTTGCCATTGAGCGCGATACGCCCGGAATCATTGCAATGCACTGAAACAAACCGATGTGCAAGGCGCGGCGTTCGGTTAGTTTGGTGTCGTCGCTGCCTTTATCAAATATGCGATCGCAAAAGAGCATAAAGATGCCGCCAATTACCAACATGGTGGCCACAACAGTTACACTTTCAAGCATTTCGTCGATTTTGTCGCTGAAAAGAAGTCCGAAAACGGCGGCTGGAATAAAGGCGATAAGCAGTTTCCAATAGAAATCAAATTTATGCAGAAATTGTTGTAATGCCGATGCGCCGTCGGGTGCCGGCCCAGTATTGAGGCGGAAAAATCGTTTCCAATAAAGACAGACAACCGAAAGAATTGCGCCAAATTGGATTATCACTGTGAAGGCTTTGACAAAATCGTCGCTTTCAACTCCCAAAATGCCTTGGGTTATTATCATGTGTCCTGTTGACGACACTGGCAAAAATTCTGTCAGTCCTTCAACTATTGCAATGATGATTGATTCGAAAATGCTCATAATGTATTGTTTAAAGAGTAAAGTTTAAAGTTGAACATGTTTAGCAAGTTTAATTGTTGACGCTTTGTTCTGATGTCTGTAGTCGTAAAAATGTTTAAAGTTTAGAAATCATATTGCTTAATATTTCCGGCTTAAACCGGTTAGCTGCAAATCTGTCAATTCACCGGTTATACGTCCCGATAGCTATCGGTACACCGGTCCGACAATTTTAATTAATGTCAGTTTAATGCAGAGTCGGAAAAACAGCCCGATAGTTCTCTATTCATTGTCCATTACTTAATATCCATTCTTGCCATTGGCGCCACATCGTGTGTTGTGAAAAGTCCTGCTTGATACTTGTAATAGCCTGTGATGGCAATCATTGCGGCATTGTCGGTGGTGAACGAAATCTTCGGAATAAAAATTTTCAATCCTTCGTGTTCGCCATAGTCGAGCAGAGCCTGCCGCAACCCTGAATTGGCCGACACTCCGCCGGCCACGCCAACTTGCCGTATGCCAGTGTCTTTCACAAGTTTGCGAAGTTTTTGCATAAGTATCTCAATGACAGTGTTTTGCAGTGATGCGCAAAGGTCGTTCAGATTTTCTTTCACGTAGTTTGGATTTAGTCTCATCTCATCTCGGATATGGTATAAAAAGCTGGTTTTCAGTCCGCTAAAGCTGTAGTTGTAACCGTCGGTTCGTGGTTTTGCAAAACTGATGGACTCCGGATTACCCTCTTTTGCTAATCGGTCGATGATTGGTCCGCTTGGATAGGGCAGTTCCATCACTTTTCCGCATTTGTCGAAAGCCTCGCCAGCGGCATCGTCGATGGTGGTGCCAACAACCTCCATATCGAGTGGGCTGCGAACGATTATCAGTTGCGAGTTGCCGCCTGACACCAGCAGGCAGATAAACGGAAATTCGGGTTGATTGTTGTCGTCGGGCGTTTGCTTAACAAAAAGCGCCAATACGT
>CALBPW010000395.1 GCA_937899145.1 uncultured Bacteroidota bacterium | reverse complement strand
ACATGGACGGGTATGTCCTTTTTTTGGGGTAAATGAAAGAGCCGTGGGTTAACTCCCTCCACCAAAAAACACGTAGGGGCGAACAATCATTCGCCCCTACAATGTTTTAACAATGAGGCATGCCCCATTGTCATCATGCCCCATTGTTGAAATCATCAATCGTTCACCATCACCCGTTTGGCAACTGTACCTGTACGGACAATGTAAATGCCTGTGCCATTAACGTTGATTTCCGCACGGACGCGATTCATCGCATCCCTATAAACCAATTGTCCCATTGCGTTGTAGATGCGTATTTCGGCGGTTGCGTTCTCCTCCCACAACTCCTATATCGACTTTGACTTTGTGACAGACGAGGTTAAAGACTATATAAAAGACATTAAGCAAGACCTGCTGATAAACAAGGTGTATAGCGAGTGCAACGTAAAGATTGACGGTGTCAAGCGTAAGCACTTGTACCAAACCAACCCCGAAGCACTGAAGGCTTTCCAAAACCGCCGTATCAACCAACAAGGCACTCTCTCGACTACACTATGGAATCAGTCAAATGATTATCTTGACGAGCTTGAAAAGGCTATTGGCACGGCTATCAAGAAAGGCACATCTGCAATAACACTATCGAAACAGGTGAGCAAGTATCTGAAAGATTTTGACACTCTGCGCAAAGACTATAAGAACACCTACGGCAAGGCAATCGACATTAAAGATTGCGAGTACAGAGCCGCACGGCTTGCACGCTCCGAAATCAACATGGCTTACCGCACCGCCGAACAGCAACGGTGGCAACAAATGGACTTTGTGCTTGGATATGAAATCCAGTTGAGCAAATCACACAAAGAGATTGACATCTGCGATGAACTTTGCGGACGTTATCCAAAAGATTTCGTATGGACTGGCTGGCACCCGAACGACAAGTGTTACAGTGTGCCTATTCTAATGGACGAAGATGATTTTTTGCGTGTGCAACGCGGCGAAGAACCGATAGCGAAACCGATAAAAGACCTGCCCGATAATTTTAAAAATTGGGTTGCCAACAATCAGGAAAAGATTAAGCAAGCTAAATCATTGCCGTATTTTCTGCGTGATAATGGCAGACTGACAAAAGACGGTTATATACTGAATCAGTTTGGCGAACAAGAGACCAAGAAGCCTACCGCCTTGCAGATTGCCGAGCAAAGGCACGCCAATAGGACACCAGAGCAGATTGAGAAAATAAAAAGGAGATGGGAAGAAAGAAAATCTGACAATCTGGATAAACAACTGGAGGCTATGCAAATGTACCAAGACCTCCGAACGGCAAAAATTAATGGCTATTTGAATGCTGATGTAGATTTAGATGCCATTTACAGAGACATTAAAGGCGGTTATTTCAACAGAGCTCTATCTCGCCTTAAAATCTTGACTTCAGCGGTTAAACGACATACACTAAGAACACAAGCGCAAATAGACAGCATTAAGCAAGCATGGAATAACAGACCTGTAACATTGCTAAAATCTTACACAACAAATGCGCAAGTTGAACAGACATTTAAGCAAATAAATGATAAACTTGCTGATAAATGGTTTGTTCGTGGTGATTTAAAACTTGCGATAGAAAAGAACCCTTCTTTAAACGGCTCAACGAATATGTTCGGTAAAATTTGGTTAAATCCAAAAAGACTTGACGACGTTCTAACTGCCTTGAGTAAAATAGGTAGAGGCAAAAGTATTGGTATTCTTTACGACGAAGCAGACGCTATGGCTACATTCTGGCACGAGATAACGCATAACAGAAATATATCACCATATAACTCTAAAACTTGGAATGTAACGAAAGACCAGACAAGAGTAATGGAGATGATGAACGAGTTTGTAGCACGTAAAACGCTACCCGAATTTTACGGCAAACTTGGAGTAAAGGATATACCACACCCTCATTTTATGGACAATAGACCTTCGTGTGGTTACAACGATATGGTAGTAGGCTATGATTTTGTAATTAAGACGCTCGGACTTGACGCTACAAAAGTGCTTGAGTCTGCGAAGAAAAATCTATTTACACAGAATTATAACAATCAGAAAGAAACGGCAATTCAAGCCCTATTAGATGGCGGACTGGATAACTACAAATGCACTAATGGCAAGAAGATTACTAAAGCCCAAGTGTACAGGCTGGTGGTTCTTTGTAGAGAGGAATATACCACGGCGAAAATTAAGGCGGAAATGATAAAAAATGGCATTATCCCTTAATTCATTCATTGTATTGAAAGTCCCATTCTTTTTTGAATTGCTTTTTTATAGACCTCATAAATTCCTTATTTTTTATTGCTTCTGCGAAATCATAAAGGGTGTTCATATTTGCCGCAGGGTTATTTGATAATTCTTTTACCCACGACTCTTTGTCTGCTATATCAATGGCACATTCTTCATCAAGCCATTCTTTATCTTCGCAAAAATCGAATATTGTTTTTTTGCGTAGATTGGTAAAGTCGTTGGAGAGTAGCTTTAATTTTTTTTTCATATCATTTTAGCGATTACTTTTCTAAACTCAACAGGCAGCATATTTGTTGCCTTTATTTTCAATTGTTCGGGTATGCCGTAGTATGCTTCGGCAATACCTCCGCAAATGGCGGCTATAGTGTCGCTGTCTCCGCCAATTGATACAGCCAATTTTATAGCATTCTCAAAGTCGGTGCTATCGAGAAATGCCACAATTGCTTGCGGAACAGTAACCTGACACGTTTCGTTGAATGTGTTTGTCTTGCGGATTTCATCGCAAGTGAAGTTCAGATTGTAACCGTATATGCTGGTTATTTTTTGCCGAATTTCGGTTTTGGGTGCTTTGCCAAATGCCATAAGTATAGCATCGGTGGTTGCCATTGCGCCTTTCACGCCCTCAATATGGTTGTGCGTAGGCATTGCCGACTGAGCCGCAAGCGACAAGGCTCTTTCTCTGTTATCCTTTGCTATCAAAGCACAAGGCGAAACACGCATTGCCGAGCCATTGCCGAAACTGTTGTATGGTTGCGGATTATCGCTCCTCAGCCATTGAGCGAAGCGACCGCCATAGCCACCCATCGGGCACGGAAAGCGTTTACCATAGTCTCGCATTGTGTCGCCAAATGGTTTGTTGTTCATTATGGCATCGGCGACAGCAAGTGTCATAATGCTGTCGTCGGTGTAGTTGCAGCCTTCGCCGAACAAATCGAAGTCTGTCGAGCGGTAGTTATTGAACTCGAACCTCGAACCTGCTATATCTCCTATTATTGCGCCTAACATTACTATTGAATTTATTTTTTTCGGTTATTTATTTTACATACCCTTCCACTGATTTGAGTTGTTTCAGTTGTAAAAATGCTTGTCGGCGTACCGACTTAGGCATTTCAAGACCATCACAGTTGCCATAGCTGTAGAGCCTTAAAAATAATTGTTTCCCGTTCCGTGTCAAATATATGCGTTTCATTGGATTTGCTTTAACATTTCAAATATAATCAATCTGCGGTTCTCTGACTAACTTGCTCAGCATTTGTTTCTTCTCGGCGTTTTTCGATGCTGACGAGAATATAAACTCCTCGGCTTCTATTTCACTTTTTGCATCACCATCAGCCCGTCGCGGATTGGGAATAGCACGTTCTCAACGCGTGGGTCGGATTGCACAAAGTTGTTGAACTCAATCAGTTGGCGGGTTTGTGCATCGTTGGCGGCGGCTTCGGCATTTATTTTGCCATACCAGAGCACATCGTCGGCAATGATGAAGCCGCCTGTGCGCACATTTTCAATCGCAAGCTGGTAGTAATCAGGATATTCGCGCTTGTCGGCGTCAATGAAAATGAGGTCGAACTGTCCACCAAGCATAGGGATAATCTGCCGCGCGTCGCCTAAATGATAAATAATGCGATTAGCAAACGGACTGCGACTGAAAAACGAGCGTGTGAAATCCTCCAGTTCGTCGTTTATGTCGATGGTGTGCAGCGTGCTGTCATCGGGCATTCCGGCAGCCATGCAGAGGGCTGAATAGCCTGTGAATGTGCCTATTTCAAGCACTCGTTTGGGGCGAATCATTCGGCACATCATCTCCAAAACCTTGCCTTGCAAATGGCCTGAAACCATCTGCGGACGCAGCACTTTGAGGTAGGTCTGACGCTCCAACTCGTCGAGTAGCTGACCGGCTGGCGAGGTGTGCTGTTCAATGTATTGATCGACAGAATGGTCGAAACGCTGGGACATTTTCTTTGGTGAATCGGTGAGTTGTCTGATTGGTGAATCGGGTTGTGGAGACGCGGTGCGCCACGTCTCTACAACACAATTTAATCCATATAAATCTGTATTTTCTGTGCGGTTATGTCGCTATCTGAACAACTTAATAATATCGTTTCCGTTGGCATAAATCAGCAGGGCAAGTAGCAGAATGATGCCGATGGTTTGCGCCACTTCCATCACTTTGTCGCTTGGTTTGCGGCGAGTTATCATTTCGATGATGATAAACAGAGCGTGTCCGCCGTCGAGTGCCGGAATGGGCAGAATGTTGAGTACGGCAAGCATTATGCTTAGGAAGCTGGTCATGCTCCAGAACGAGTACCAATCCCACTCGCCCGGGAATATTTTTCCGATGGCGATAAATCCGCCCAGCGACTCGTAGGCTTTTGTTTCGGGTTTGATAATCAGTTTGAACTGTTTCAGATAGTCGCGTGCCACCACAAAGGCTTTTTTTGCGCCTGCGGGTATGGCGGCAAAGAGTCCGTATTCAATATGTCGCAATTCAAACACGCCATCGTAGCTTGCGCTTACTCCAATTTTGCTGTCGGGTCCAATGGCTACTGCGAGTGTCAGGTTTTGGGTGTCGCGCACAATGCTGATGTTCACTGTTGTGTCTTTGTAGTTGGCAATGGCGGCGCGGAACTCGTCGAAATATTCGGTTTTAATGGTGTCGATGCCGATGATGCGGTCGCCAAGTTGCAAGCCTGCGGCTTCGGCTGGTGAGTTTTTGACAAATCCGCCAGTAACAAACGGAATGCGCGGAGCAACAAAGGTCGCGCCTTTCAGTAAACGTGGTATAATGCTGTCCGACAATGGAATGTCTAATATTTCGCCATTGCGTTCCACTTGTATCGATTTTGACTCATTTAGCAGAATATGTGCTGTAATGGCAGTGGCTTTTTCCACTTTTTCGCCATCAATGCTGATGATTTTGTCGCCATTCTGCAAGCCTGATTCAATGGCAAGCGAGTCGCACACAACGCCGTAGCGCATGTTCTCAGTTGGCAGATATTCTTCGCCCCAAGTGTAAAGGATTCCGGCATAGATGCCCATGGCAAGAATCAGGTTGAAGACAACGCCAGCAACGATTATCAGCAGTCGTTGCCAAGCCTTTTTTGAGCGGAACTCGTCGGGTTTTGGCGGCAGAGCCATTTGCTCTTTGTCCATGCTTTCGTCAATCATACCTGCAATTTTGACGTAGCCGCCCAGCGGCAGCCAGCCAATGCCATATTCGGTGTCGCTGTTTTTTGGCTTGAATTTGAAGAGCGAGAACCATGGGTCGAAGAAAAGGTAGAATTTTTCGACACGAGTTTTGAAAGCTTTGGCAATGATGAAATGCCCGAACTCGTGAAAGACAACTAATATTGATAGGCTCAATAGCAGTTGTAAGATGCGGATTAGTGTTTCCATTTATAATTTATTGTTTAATTGATTTGCTGATTTATTGATTAACAATCATTTCTCTTTACTGCAATGTTATATACCTCATTATCAGACCTTACAGAAATAACCAAAATGTGCGTTTCGTGAGTATTTTCGTCTTCAATCAATTTGTAAACAACACGAATGCCGATGTTTCGGAATTTGATTTTCAGCAAGCCTGTAAGATTGTTTCCTCCTTTGTTTCCCAGCGGTTTTCCATATCCTCCTTCGCTTTGCGGTTTCGGGTTTGCCGAAACTTTGAGAATGCCTTTCAAGACAATCTTTTTGATTGACCCGTCAAGGTTGCTCAATTCGTCGTAGGCCGAAGGATGATATTTGATGCTCCACTCCATTATTCTATATCCACCTCAATATCATTCAAATCGGCATCGGTAAGACCTTCTTTTCTCATAACTTCATCGTGTGTAAGATAGGTTGCGGGTTCCGAAAGCCGCTTTTGGGACTCTGCCAAAAGAGTGGCGTTTTCAAATTCATCCATCAGTCTCTGATAGTTCTCAGGGCTCATCAGAACACATTCGGGCGCATTGTTTTTCACCACTATTCTGATACCCGATTTCTTAACTTCGGAGAAAATCTGATTAGCCTTGCCCTTGTTGAAATAACTTATTGGAACAATGGCATCAAGAACATTGATTGAGTTTAGTGTGTTCATAGCCGTCAACCTTATATTTGTCGATAAATTTATCTACAAATTTACAAATTATTTTGTTCGTACAACACTGTTTCCACAACTTATATTATCTTTCCGACAATATTTCTTGCAAACTCCCTCGATTCTTTGTCGGTTTCAACATAATCGGTATAAGTTGGATTTTTGACGAACGGCATTTGTTGCATAGTTTTTTCAATTGTGTTGGCAATGTCAAGGAATCCGATGCGCTCCTTCAGGAAGGCGGCCACGGCCACCTCGTTGGCGGCGTTCATAATGGCGGGCATATTGCCTCCCTTGCCCAGAGCCTCGTAGGCCAACGCCAGACAACGGAATTTCTCCAAATCGGGAGCCTCAAACGTCAGCGGCTGCTGGTTTTTGAAATCGATGCGGCCAAATGTCGATGGCCAGCGGTAGGGGTAACTCAGCGCGTACTGGATTGGCAGACGCATATCGGGCAGTCCCATTTGCGCTTTCACGCTGCCATCTACAAATTGCACCATGCTGTGAATGATGGATTGCGGATGAACAGTAACTTCAATCTGCTCGTACGGAATGTCGAAGAGCCAATGAGCCTCAATTACTTCCAATCCTTTGTTCATCATTGTGGCAGAGTCGATTGTGATTTTTGCGCCCATGTTCCAATTTGGGTGCTTGAGTGCTTGCTGCGGTGTTACGGTGCGCAGTTCGTCGATTGATTTTGTGCGGAATGGTCCGCCCGAGGCTGTGATAATCAGTTTCTCAACCTCAGGCTCGCCCACTAAGCATTGGAAGATGGCTGAGTGCTCCGAATCAACTGGTGTTACCTTAACTTTGTGTTTTGCAACAAGTTCGGTAATCAGTTCGCCTGCCACCACAAGGGTTTCCTTATTTGAGAGGGCGATGTTTTTTCCTGCTTCTATCGCCTTAATTGTTGACGACAGCCCCACATAGCCTACCATTGCTGTAACAACGGTGTCAACGGTGCTCATCTGCACCACATCTTCAATGGCCTGCGTGCCCGTCCAAACTTTAACATCAAGGTCGGCAAGCGCTTGTTTCACTTGCTCGTATTTGGTTTCGTCGGCAATGACAACGGCATTAGGCTTAAACTCGCGGGCTTGCTTAATCAGCAAATCGGCATTATTGCCGGCTGTAAGCACTTCAACAGTGAGTTTATCGGTATTTGCCCGAGCCACATCAAGTGTTTGTGTGCCAATGGAGCCTGTTGAACCGAGAATTGCTATGTGTTTTGTCATTATCTTTCTGATTTAGAAGATTATATAATCGGTAGGATTCATCGGGATACCATTTTGCCACATTTCAAAATGCAGGTGTGGTCCTGTGGTGTACTCGCCCGTGTTGCCAATAATGCCGATTGGTTCGCCAGCGCGCACGCGTTCTCCTATCTTTTTGAGTAAGAATGAGTTGTGTTTGTATTCCGATATTATGTTGTTTCGATGTTGAAGAATGATGACATAGCCGGCCTCGCTTGTCCAGCCAGCAAAAACAACCATTCCATCGAGTATCGACAAAATTGGGTCGTTGGTGTTAGCCACCACGTCAACTCCAAAATGGCCATTTTCGGGTGTAAAACTGTTGGTAATGGCACCGCGCAGAGGACTGTAAAAATACATTTCGATGGTGCTTTCGGTGTTTGGCTGATAGTTGTCAATATGTTTTATCGAGAAATTGCTGTTTTCGTTGGCGTACATCGATGTGTCGCGCATTAGGTGTTTGTCGTCGGAGCGCATCAGTGTGTCTTTACCTACAATGTGCGAATTGGTTGTTTTTCCTGACAAAACGTCGTGCAAATTGTTGATATACATATCTTTTTGTGCGAGTGCGTTTTCAATCGAATCGATGCGTAAAATGTTATCGATGAGCATATTGCGGTCGGCACGGTTGGGGTAGCCCGGAATTTGTTGACGCAGAGGTGTGAACATTGCAATAACGCACCCCAAAGCCACAAGTAGCAAGCCTATGATTGCCGCAATTGCAATTATTGTTCGCTTTGCGGCAACTGTATGCCACACCTCGTTTAGCGTGCGATTGTTAAGAATTGTTATTCGATAGCGCTCACGCCGTTTTTGCTTTTTGTCGGTTTTTGTCTTATTCATGATTTATCTAAAACGTGCAAAGATAGAATTTTGTTGTTATAAAAGATAATTGCCAACAAACAAGGCGTCAAATCAGGCGACAGACAATCGGTTAAGGGATTTTTCTTTAACCAAACGTATTATTTTTCAAATTTCTAACAATTTCTGCCCGTTAGGGCATGCAACAAAAAAAGGGGCGAATGTTTATTCGCCCCTACAATGTTTTTGTTCTCGACAATGGGGCATGCCCCATTGTTAATATCAATTGTTTATCATTACGCGTTTGGCCACGTTGCCAACCTTGACAATGTAAACGCCTGCGACGTTGACATTGATTTCCGCACGGACGTGGCACGCCACGTCCCTACCGACCAACGCGCCCATTGCGTTATAAACGCGGATTTCTTCCGTGGCGTTTTCAACAATAATGGTGTTGTGGTGGGCGTAGATGTTGATGGCGTTGGCGGCTGATTCAATGACGGCGGTGCCAGGTTCAGTGTTTCCTTCTGCCCATACAACTGTACAAAATTTTTTTCCCCAAATATCATAACAATTCCAATCAGAAGACCAATCTTCTGGTTTTGAACTCACTTCACAATATATTGTTAGGTTTTGGTCACCTTCGAATATACGTCCCATATTAATAACTGATTTTGGAATTGTTATCGAAGTCAGTCCAGTACAATTTTCAAACGCCCACGATCCAATACTTTTTACCGATTCACCCAACGTTACAGATGTTAGACAAGAACAACCTTCAAACGCGCTCTCTCCGATGCTTATGACCGAATTACCAATTATTACCGACGACAATTTGCTACGACTAAACACCATTTCGCCGATGCGTATAACGCCATCGGGAATGACCACATCACCACCTTCACCTATGTATGCGGTAAGATTTGTTCTTTCAGCATCAGAATAGATGAAATCACCGTCGATTATGCCATTGACAGTAAGCGCTTCGCTGCCTTCAACATTGCCTGTATAGATTATATTGGCTACATAATTAAATGCTCCCAAACCAATCGTTTTAACACTACTAGGGATGGCTAATGATAGTCTGTGACAATTCGAAAACGCTTGTTGTCCGATGCGTGTTATCGAATCTGACATTGATACTTTTGACAAATTGCAACATCCAGCAAACATATAATCGCTAATTTCTTTAATAGAATTTGGTATATTTACAGAAGTTAAGTTGATACAACCACAAAATGCATATTTCCCAATGGTTGTGACTGAATCGGGAATGGTGACTGATGTAAGGCTGCTGCATCCATAGAAAGTATAGTCACCAATGCTTGTAATAGTATTAGGAATGCTCACCTCAGTAACTTCCTCACCATTTATATATAGATTAGCATAAGTAGTTAATGGGTTAGAAGAATAATTAACAAATTCCATTTTACATAAACTCTCGACACTCGCAAACTCGGCTTTAGTAAGGCTGCTGCATTCATAGAATGCATCAGCACCAATGCTCGTAACCGAATTGGGAATGGTGACTGATGTCAAACCGCTGCAACCCAAGAACGCATAGTTGCCAATATTTTTAACTGATTCAGGAATGGTGTAAGGTCCTGTTTTGCCAATAGGACAACATATAAGAATGTCTCTACCTTTTGAAAGCAGAACGCCATTTTCTGATGTATAGGTACTATTATCACCATCAACTTTTATTTCCGTCAACTTCTGGCAATCGGCGAACGCTGTGCCACCTATGTTAGTCACAGAATTAGGAATGGTTACCGATGTCAGGCTGACGCAATTCTGAAACGCCAAGTAGTCTATATTCTTTACTGAATTTGGAATGGTTACAGATGTTAGGCCTGTGCAATCGTAAAACGCACGGTAACCAATGTCTGTAACCGCATATTTTACCCCATCGTTTTCCACCTCGGCAGGAATTATGAGGTTGCCTTGGGGTTTATTATCGTCTGATATTATTTCAACCGAAACTTCGTGTTTTTCGGCATCGGTGATGGTGTATTTTAACCCATTAACTTCAAAAGAGGTTCGTGCCAACGCCTGTCCTGCAAACATTACGGCAAAAATTAGTGTGAAAAATTTTCTCATAGTTATTGTGTTTAATAGTTCTTTTTGTTCCGACAATAGTATTGTAATCGCAAATATACGAAGTTACCCGTTGGCGGAATTAAATTTTATTAAAAACAAAGAAAAAAGTTGCACATATTACTGATTTTTAATAATTTAAAAGTGTTTTAAAAATCAAATTATACAATCTTCATATGAGCAACTTGTATACAAAGTTCGTAAAAATTCTTGAAATATGCCATAAGTTTTCAGATGGTTTAGTTGATGAACGTGGAAATATCCGCAGACCCGGTCATATTCCGAAATTCTCTGATTTATAGGTAATTGCGCTGAGTTTGGCTGCTGAAATGGAAGAAATCGATAGTGAAAATTGGCTTTTCAATAGTTTAAAATTCTAATATGTTAATTTATTTTATGTAACTAATATTCAGTGTTTTATTTGTTATTCAACTATTTTCCACTCCATTAATGTCCCTAATTTTAGTGAAAAATTTATTCCTACTTTCACTATTTTCTGGTTGCTGTCGGCGTATGCAAAAGGATAATTTTTGCTATCAATTTGTTTTAAAGCTTCGTTGGGCGATTTATCATATTTTAGTTCCATTATGTAAGTTGTAGTAGATGTTTGCATTAGAATGTCTAATTTACCTGCCGACACTTCAACTTCACAACGGATGTTAGCACCGCACATTTTGAAAACACTATACAATATTGTTTGGAAATAATCTTCGCGGTGTTGCGATAATCGCGATGGTATTTTCCCTAAAAATGTGCGGATTAGGACAAGACATTTGTCAATATCATTTGTAAAAATTGCATCTCTAAAATCAATATAAAACGTGTCGGCACTTTTGCTTATAGCATTTGATGTGAGTGCAGTAAGCAATGTCTGGCTCATTCCAACTCTCACTTCATCGTTCGGAAAACCAAGAGTATAGGCTTGTGTTTGCCGATTGAAATCTCTGGTTGTTAGGTATCCACTTTGGAAAAGCATTGGAACAAAATCTGTCAAATTTTCGGCAGCTTTATCAAATGAGGCCGAGGTTACTCTCGCATTTTCAATATTGTTTATCGATATTCCATTATTCTTCTTTATTAGTTTAAGCAGAAATGTTGGTGTAGCCGAACCAAACCAATAATTATCTAATCGTCTTTTACTCAGCACATTAAGAATGCTAAATGGATTGTAAACATCATTCATTGCTGAACTAAAGTGATACCCATCGTAGTGCTGGCGGAGTAGTGTTATTGTATCTTCGTAACTTTCATCAATTGTTTTTGCCAAATTTTGAATACCTTGCTTTAGTGTTGTAGTAAGTTCCTCGTTACTGATTCCACAAATGGTATCGTATTCGCTATCCATACTGATGTTATTCAAGTTATTCAGTTTGCTGAATATCGACATTTGCGAAAATTTTGTAATGCCTGTTATTAACACAAATCGCAGATTTTCAGATAAATCTTTAAGAGATGAAAAAAATTCATTCAGTATCGACCTAAATTCATCAATTTTTTCTTCATCATGGTCGATGACATTCAGTATAGGAGCATCGTATTCATCAATCAGTACGACGGCGGTTTGTCCTGATTGTTTAACTGCCGATTTGACAATTGTACCAAACCTATTGCCAAGTGTTATTTGTGGATTTTGCGGTATGTTGTAAAGCAATTCATATTCTATAAGTTGATTTTCAATCGACAAACGAGTTCTGCAAGCATCGTTGGCTACAACTGTACTCATATCAAAATGAAAAACAGGGTGAACTGTCCAATTTTTGGTTAACGAGTTGATTGCAAGATTTTCAAACAATTCGCGTTTCCCTTGAAAATATGCCTTTAAAGTGCTTATAAGCAAACTCTTACCAAATCGGCGCGGACGGCTTAAAAAGTAGTATTTGTGTGTCGAAATCATCTGATGAATTAATGCTGTTTTATCAACATAAACCTTTCCATCACGACGTAAACACTCAAAATTTTGTTCGTCAATAGGATATATCATATCTTTCGCTTTCCATATAAGTAGCTAAGATAATGTAAAACTCATAATAGAATATTTTTTTTGAGTTAAATATTTAGTCTTCCTCTTTTTCTCTAACTTATTAAAACTGACCAAAATGCGTTGGAGATGCAAGATTTTGCGTTTCTATATTGATTATTTTCTCTGATTTATTTGGGTGTAATCGGATAGAGCCAATTTTTGTGTGTAGCCATAAAAAAACCACCTCTTGCGGAGATGGTTTTTTCTTATAATCGTTTAATTCTAAATTACTTAGAGATAACACGAGCCATTTCCAACACTTTGTTAGAGTAGCCCCATTCGTTGTCGTACCATGAGCATACTTTAACGAAAGTTGGGTCAAGTTGAATACCTGCTTTTTCGTCGAAGATTGAGGTGTGAGGATCGTTACGGAAGTCTGTTGAAACAACAGCTTCGTTAGTGTAACCAAGAATACCTTTAAGTTCGCCTTCTGAAGCAGCTTTCATAGCGGCGCAGATTTCTTCGTAAGTAGCTGGTTTTTCAAGTTCGCAAGTAAGGTCAACAAATGAAACGTCAGATGTTGGAACGCGAAGGCTCATACCGGTAAGTTTGCCGTTAAGAGCAGGAAGAACTTTGCCTACTGCTTTTGCAGCACCTGTTGAAGACGGGATAATGTTCTCCAAGATGCCACGGCCACCGCGCCAGTCTTTCTTTGAAGGGCCGTCAACAGTTTTTTGGGTAGCGGTTGCAGCGTGAACTGTTGTCATCAAACCACGTTTCAAACCAAATTTGTCGTTGATAACTTTGCTGATAGGAGCTAAGCAGTTTGTTGTGCAAGATGCGTTTGAAATGATGTCTTGTCCTGCATAAGTTTTGTCGTTAACACCAAATACGAACATTGGGGTAGCGTCTTTTGAAGGAGCTGACATGATAACTTTTTTAGCGCCTGCTTGGATGTGTTTGCGAGCAGTCTCGTCAGTCAAGAAGAAACCGGTTGACTCAACAACTACGTCAGCGCCAACTTCGTTCCATTTAAGGTTTGCCGGATCCATTTCAGCTGTTAAACGGATTTTGTTGCCGTTTACAATCATGAAGTTGCCTTCTACTTTAACATCACCATTGAAATGACCGTGTACTGAGTCATATTTCAACATGTAAGCTAAATAATCAGCGTCCAAAAGGTCGTTGATTCCTACAATTTGGATGTCTTTGCTGAAGTTCTCAACTGCAGCACGGAACACCATACGGCCGATACGACCGAAACCATTGATACCAACTTTAATCATAATTTTTTAATTTAAAATATTAAAATTCAGAAACTTAATTCTTTCCTATAGGCTTTTTTTAAGCCGCTCAAAAGTATATAATTGAGTTGTAAAAACAAATATCATTTTCACTTTTTAAGTTGATTGATGTGAATTTTTTGTTTTTAGGCGCAAACTGATGTGTAGCAGTGGGTTGTGGGGAGTAAAAGCACTGGCGTTTTATGAAACAGCACTACATTTTTAAATTCTGATTTAATTGGTTAGATGATGTTGTTGACTTGTTTGGCTATCTATTTTTCAACTCGCGCCCATAATAGAAATCTGATATTTTGATGCGGAACAAGTATTCGTGTTTCGATTGTATAAAAGTGGATTGTGCTTGTGCCAATCGGTTTTCAGCTTCGTCATATTCAAGTGGCGGCGCTATTCCCAAATCGAATTTCTCTTTTACATGCCGAAACGATTTGTCGGCGCTGCTGACGGCTTTCCGACTGACATCGTGGCGTTTGAGCGCAGCAACGGCATTTACATAACTTGTTGAATCTCTTTCAGAAGTGTGTTTTTGGCTTGTTCAAGATTTTGCGTGGCAGCCTCCCGGTCAAATTTATTGCGATGTTACAGGAAAAAGAAAATTTGTTGAAAGAGCCATATCAAAATGTATTTGGCACCCCACAAATGCTTACCGCACAATCCGAAGAAAGTGTATTGAGAAAGAAAAATTGCAAGAATTTCAGTAACTTCTATATTTTTGCCAAACTAAACAATGCAAAAACTGATGCAAAAAATCGCATATAACATATTGCTTTCGATAGTTTTTGTTTGCTGTTTCTCGGCTAAAGTGTTGGCATATGGCAGCAATGTAGATGTGCAAATATCGCCATACAAAGCTGTTGAAAATGCGATTGAAGCGCAAAAGCAAATACCGGCCGATGCTATACTTTGCACTGAACAGTTACCACAAGTTTCGGGCTCAGAAACAACACGTTTGCAGCCAACGCATATCGGAAAAACCGACCGCTCCACCGATTCAAATTGTACATGCTCACCAAATAAATCTCAACGCTCGCCTTTGTGCCGCGTGGCTGCGCGCCTTTTGCACAACACTACGCCACGGTTCTACTATGTGATAGCGCTTAGGCGGATTATTTGTTAGCAATAAGTTCTGATAATTGGCGAATCGCATAATCGATTTGCCTTTTCAATTGCTATCGGAACACCGGTTAGCCAAATTGATGTGTAAAATGAACCAATTTTAATTGGCACTACGTAAGTGCTTAATATACTTATTGTTAATAAATATGACAAACATAAAAAATTTGCAAATGTGGAATAGCATTTGCAACGATAGCCGTATTGGCATCAAAAAATCGCTGTTAGGGTTGCGCACAACAGCCACCTATCTACCTACAAATAGTGAAATCAACATTCGAATACTTGAACTTTCGCCCGACGACGGAAAGCGCGTAACGTCTATTCTTAATGCTGATAACGGCTCGCTCGAAAAAGCCATCGGTGATTTTAAACCGAAAAAGGTGGACATCGGAAATTATATGCTCGAAGTTTGTGCGTCGGCTGATGGTGAGTTTGTGGCAATGCAACTTTTTCAGTTTTTGCAATTAAGTTACGAGCCTATCACAGGGGTGAAATTTTATGAAGGCGCTAATGCGAAAATAATTGGCAAAATATTCTGACAATTAGCGTTCTGTGTCTGCTGAGGAGAGGAAACTCTCCTCTTTTTGTTTCTTATCGCGCCATTTCGGCATTTCGGAAAATGTTTTGTGTAATGTATTCATAATCTGCTGTTGAGTGGCATTTTTTAATCGATTTAAAAATTTTGTGCTGGTTAACAAACATTTGCGACCAATACTCCCAGTAAGTTGTCATTTTCTGTAAAAAATGTCCTGCTCCTTGCAGTCTTGTAAGTTGTTGTTGTGCAATGCTTTCCGTAAAATTTTGCAGTTTGCTTCGCCGTTGGTATGCGTCTGTTTTTGTGCCTTTTAGTTCGGTTGCCAAAAATGGGTTGTATAGTAATCCACGGCCAATCATTAAATGCGAAAGTTGCTTATTTTCAGTGGTTATTTGCCCGGCATCTGTAGTGTTTGAAATGTCGCCATTGTATGCAATCGGGTTTGCCGATTTTTCAATTATTGTTGAGATTATAGTTCGATTTGCAATGCCTTTGTACATTTGTCGCGCAATGCGTGGGTGTATAATTATCTCGCTGATTTTATGTTGGTTGAGTATTTTCAGCACCTCCCATATTTCATCTTCCGACTCAAGTCCTAATCTGATTTTTATTGATAAGTTTGTGTTGCTTTTGTTTTCAAATTCGCTTAAAATTTTGTCAATCTTGTCGGGAAAAGGCAGTAAACCCGCACCCATGCAGCGTTTTGTAACCATTGGGTAGGGGCAACCTAAATTCCAATTTAGTTCAGTGTAGCCTAAACTTGCCACAACGTTGGCGGCCAATAGCAGTTCTTCGGCTTTATTGGTCAAAATTTGTGGTACAAGATTTAGTCCGTTGTTTCGTTCTGTGCTAATGTCATTCAAATATTTAGCGCTAATTGCGTTGTTTTCAATTTTCATGTATGGCGCGTAAAAAGCATCTATGCCGCCAATCTTGTTTATTGCTGAACGAAAAATGGCATCAGTGTAGCCTTGCATTGGTGCTAACGAAATTCTCATTTTTTAAAAGTATTGTGTTGGTGCTTGCGCGAAAGTTTTGCAAATCTAAAGTTACATATTGGATTCACACAAAAAAAGCACCCGAAATGAGTGCGTTTTTTGTGATTTGTTGAGATAAAAAAATCCGTTATTTATCGTCTCCCTGTCAATTTTGTAATCGTCCAACGCAAGCCGTCAACAACCAACACTATGTAAAGGAAAACCGCAATGAGCCATAGGAAGATTATGTTAAACCAGAAGGTGTCAATCTGCAAATTGCCGATTTGCTTGTATGGGGCATAAAAGTGAGCCCGCCCGATTCGGCTTTCAGGTTGCTTAAATATTGGGTCTGACACTTGCGCGAAGTAGTCGCCCATATCGTGAATTTTCTCAATCTCGATGCGGTTTGTAACAAAATTGGTTAGCGCGTCGTTGGTGTATTTCTTTTTCATTTCAACGAGTTGCTTATTGCCGCCTAACTCCTTGGTTTTCTCACTAATAACTTGGTCAAGAACTGCTATCGCTTTATTTTGTTTCTTCTGGTAGTATTTTGCGATTTTGTCTAAGTGATGTTTTAGGTTTTCTTGTGCCGATTCGTCAAAAGTGGCTGGGGTAATTTTTTCAATATCAGCAAATTGCAGTTGTGGAGTTCGTGCGTTTAGCTTAGCGACCTCAGTATGCAGCAGCCCGACAATCTGATTCCGTGTTTCTTCGTCAATGCCGGTTGATATTTTTGCAAGTTTATTGTTAAGTGCCGGCACTAAATACGAGCCGACAAACGCTGCTTCGCTTTTGCGTTGTTCAATATCGAAAAAGTCGCATTCATATTCATTATCACGGAATTGCTTAACTGCCATTGCCTCGTATGCCCACCGCGATGGCATCAAATCGCCAATAACTGGCACTACTTCAAACGAACTTATTGATTTGTTCAACTTGTCAAATTTGACCATTGTACCACTGAAAAGCAGCTGTGGCACTATCAAAAATGGTATCAAGATGTAGATTGTAACTACCGAGTCGAGGGCTGCTGAAACGTTCAGCCCAATCATATTTGACACGCACGATGCTGAGAAGAGTATCAGCCAATGAGCCAGCGTCATTCCGTGAATTTCCATTATAAAGTTGCCAATCAGCACAAACGATAGTGTTTGAATGGCTGAGATGACGAACAATACGGCAATTTTGCTGTTGAGGTAGCTGACGTGGCTGAGGTTGAGAAACGATTCGCGCTTGAGCAGTTGGCGGTCGCGAATGATTTCTTCGGCACTCACTGTCAGTCCGATAAAAATCGCAACTACCACGCCCATAAACAAATAGACTGGCAAATTCTCGTTTGAGCTGAATACAAAAACGTTCGGATTGCCGCCTTCGCCAGCTACATATTTTGTGAAATATGCCAGAATGAGTGCCAAAACGGGTGCTTCAAGGAAGTTTATAAGCATATATTGGCGGTTGGCAAGTTTTGATAGAATATTGCGTTCGCAGAAGATGCGGAACTGCTTGAACATTCCGGGTATGCTGAAGTTGTTTTTCGGTAATTTTTGCTTTTCGGTGTCAAATTTTATTTTCGATTGCGATTGTCTTTCGTACATCTCAGCCCACTCCTCAGGTGATGTTTTGCGCTTATGTGTGGTGCGTCCGTATTCATCAACAATCTTCGATTCAAGTATTTGCAGCACTTGCTCAGGATTGATGTTCCCGCAATGGTAACATTCACTCTCTGAGGCGTTTACGTAGTTGCTCATTGTCTTGAAATACACAACGGAGTCAATCGGGTTTCCGTAGTAAACAAGATAGCCGCCCTTGTCCATAATAAGCAGTTTGTCAAACATTTTGAAGATAACTGATGATGGCTGGTGAATATTGACAATCACAAGTTTGCCTTTCAGTGTTTGCTCTTTTAGCAGGTCCATCACCATTTCAGAGTCCATCGACGAGAGGCCTGATGTCGGCTCGTCGACAAACATCACAAGCGGCTCGCGAATGAGTTCCAATGCTATGTTTAGGCGTTTGCGTTGTCCGCCGCTGATGGTTTTGTTTAGCGGATTGCCTACCACAAGGTTAGCGGTGGCTTGTAGGTCGAGGTCTTCAAGCACCTTGTTGACAGCTTCGTTTATTTGTTCTTCGGTATAATTGCTGAAGCAAAGTTTTGCGCTATAGTAAAGATTTTGATATACAGTAAGCTCCTCAATCAAAAGGTCGTCTTGTGGTACAAAACCGATAACTCCGTTCAGTTGTTCTTTTTCGGTATAAATATTGTAGCCATTTATCAGAATTTCACCACTTTGTGGACACAGATTGCCATTTAGCACATTTAATAATGTCGATTTTCCGACACCACTGCCGCCCATAATGCCGATAAGTTCGCCTCCTTGCTCACAGAAATTGAAGTTGTGCAGGCCGTTTTTGCTGCCCTTGAAGCGGAATTCAACGTCTTTTGCTGTAAACACCACTTTTTCGGCATTCATCGCATTTATGAATTTCGATACAATGTCGCTATAATAAATTGAGCCGATGCGGGGACTGCGGATGGCAGAGCCTTTGGGCAGCATATAGGTGCGGTTTGGCATTATGCCGTGTCCGTTCAGGTAGAGGTCGGTTTCGCCAACGTAGCGGAATGCGTACGCATTGATTGACTGCAAGTGAAGAACCAATATGCGACCGTTTAAATCTTTAAATTTCAGATGTTTAACATCTTCATATTTCGGTTCTGTGTTGCTGTCAAGCAGTAGCACATTTTCTTTATGTGGAATATTTTCGATTTGCGGATTCAGGGTAAAAGCGTAGCAGTTAAAGTATTCATCTTCAGGAATATTAAAGATGTCGGAAACGGTTTTTACAAAGTCGATTTCTTTTTCGGTTATCTCTTCGCCAAAACTAATAAATTCAAGCAGTTGAAGCAGAACAAGCAACTTCTGGTCTTGTTGAAGCTCACCATTTATTTGGTCGCAGATGCGAAGTACTTTAACCGAGTTTAGCGAGGTGCGCTTGCGCTCTTGCTTGCCGTCGTCTTTTTTTACACCTGCGTTGCGCTCTTCAACGTATTTATCGAAAAGGAACAGATATTCAACCACTTGCTCTGTGCTAAGCATCATTTTCAGATACGACTCAACAAGTGACCGCGATTTTTCGTTCACTCCCTCTTTGCTTGCGCTGGCAATGATTGCAAAAAGCTGCATCAGTGCTCTTAAAATTGACTCACTCATTTACAGAAAGTTATGCGAATTGTAGAGTATTCGCTTTGTTAATATTCAATTGGTTAGCAATTTAAAACTTGCAATTGTAAAAAAAGCAAAATTTTCAATACAAAAAAAAGATATGAATCTGTGTAAATGTGAAGGCACGGCTCTTTCATTTAAAAAAAATCCCCAAAACATTTGCTATTCTGAAAAAAATTACATCAGCAGAGAGAATATAGCGGTGCAGGAGCACCGCGAGTGTTC
>CALBPW010000394.1 GCA_937899145.1 uncultured Bacteroidota bacterium | reverse complement strand
GTGCTCTTCCGATCTTGCCAAAAAATTCAGATAGGTAACGGCAATATCGAACATCGGGTCACCCTTTGCCGAATCCGCCCAATCTATAACGTGGAACTCTCCGTCGGGGGATATTATGATATTCGACGGTATCAGCTCCCCGTGGAGCATTTTATCCCCGTCGGTAAAAGAATTAAGAAGCGTATGAAGGTCATACTTAATTTCCTCTGACAATGAACACTGCTCAATGCGGATATTCATTATATCCTTGATATTGTGGAACAGAGGACAAGCAGCACCGGTTATCTGCCTATGCACCACACTGTCGACTTGAGCGCACAGCACAATCGGCACAACCAGCAGACACAAAGCCAACAGACAATGCGCAGTTGTAAGTTTCATACTAAACCTTAAAAAACCATGCTGCCGACACCTTCCTCGAGGCCGCACAGCGAATTGTCTTGCAGGTCTTCTGACTTATCTCAAGCGGTTCGCCTTCCCGCCTTTCGGCAGTGGCTTTGGGTTTATGAACCGCCCATCACGAGACTCACAGCTGCGGGACAGCTCCGGATTTGCACCGGATTCCCTTTTAATGCCGAATGCGGAACCGCAAGCGGCAACAAAACGTTACAAAAGTAATAAGGATTTGACAAAAACTAAAAAGGCGCATAATTTTCACATCAAATTACGCGCCTTGCTTAAATAATTGTATTTCCATTTACTTTTCCCTAAAATAAATTTGGATAGGAACTCCTTGTAAATCAAAATTTTCACGCATTTTATTTTCAAGATAACGACGATATGGGTCGCGAATGTACTGTGGCAAATTGCAAAAGAATGCAAATTGTGGCGACGGTGTAGGCAACTGGGTTACATATTTGATTCTCACATATTTACCTTTAACCGATGGTGGCGGAAAATTTTGTACAGCGGCAAGCATCACTTCGTTAAGTTTAGCAGTTGGTATGCGTTGCTGGCGGTTTTTATAAACTTGCATCACTGTTTCAATGGCTTTGAAAACACGTTGCCTGGTGAGTGCCGAAATAAATAAGATTGGAACATCGTTGAATGGCGCCAACTTTGCGCGAACGGCATCGGTGTATGCGTCAAGTGTGTTGTTATTTTTTTCAACTAAATCCCATTTGTTGATAAGTACAACAACTCCCTTCCGGTTTTTGACAATCAAACTAAAAATGTTCAAATCCTGCGCTTCAAGTCCTTGTGTAGCATCAATTATAAGGAAGCAAACATCAGAATTTTCAATGGCTCTGATAGCACGCATTACCGAATAAAATTCCAGGTTTTCTTCCACTTTATTCTTTTTTCGCAAGCCCGCAGTGTCAACAATATTAAACTCGTAGCCAAATTTATTGTAAACTGTGTTTACTGAGTCGCGGGTTGTGCCGGCAATGTTTGTAACAATGTTGCGTTCCTCATCGAGCAAGGCGTTTATAAACGACGATTTTCCTGCATTGGGGCGACCAACAACAGCGATATTTGGCAATTCTTTAGTCACCTCAGCAGGTTTATTTTTATCGAATTTTGAGATAACAGCATCAAGCAAATCGCCTGTGCCACTGCCATTTATAGCCGAAATGGTGAAAATTTCGCCTAAACCAAGTGAGTAAAATTCGCTTGCCATGTACGCACGGTCGGCATTATCAACCTTGTTAACTGCCACAATTACAGGCTTTTTACTACGGCGAAGTATCTCGGCAACATCGTCGTCAAGGTCGGTAACTCCATTTTGAACATCAGTCAAAAACAGAATCACATCTGCTTCATCTATAGCAAGATGCACTTGTTTACGGATTTCGCCTTCAAAAATATCATCGCTATTAGTTACATAACCGCCAGTGTCGATAACTGAAAATTCAGTACCAGCCCACTCGCATTTGCCATAATGACGGTCGCGGGTAACGCCTGCAGTTTCGTCGGTTATCGCTTGACGACTTTCTACCAATCGATTAAAAAGTGTTGATTTTCCAACATTTGGACGGCCTACTATTGCTACAATACTCATTTTTATTTAGGATTTAGGAGTTACTTTTCTTCGTATCCGAAAAAGCGCAAATTTTGGTCTTTGTCGCGCCAATTGAGTTGCACTTTTACATTAAGTCCCAGATACACTTTAGTTTGCAAAAATTCTTCAATATCTTTTCGCGCCTCAATGCCGACTTTTTTTAGTGCTTGCCCTTTATGGCCAATTATGATGCCTTTATGCTGCTCGCGCGAGACAAAAATAGTGGCGCTAATTCGCGTAATATCAGTCAATTCTTTAAATTCTTCCACAAGCACTTCGCACGAGTATGGTATTTCTTTTTTGTAATTCAGAAAGATTTTTTCACGAACAATCTCTTGAACAAAAAAGCGTTGTGTACGGTCGGTCAATTCGTCTTTATCGTAATATGGCGGATTTTCGGGCAAAAGTTCTTTTATCTTTTCAAAAACCTCTGTTGTATTGAATTTTTGCGCAGCTGAAACCGGATAAATTTGCGCATTTGGAAGCACCTCGTGCCACATTTGAACCTTCTCTTCCACTTCTGCCTGATTGCTTAAATCAATTTTATTGATAAGCAAAAGTACCGGGACTTGCACCTTCCGAATCTTATCAAGATACTTATCGTTTTTGTCGAAAGTTTCAACCACGTCGGTTACATAAAGAATGATGTCGGCATCAATAATTGCTGTATCGACAAACTTAAGCATAGCCTCCTGCAACTTGTAGTGTGGCTTAAGAATGCCAGGCGTATCGGAATAAACCATCTGGAAATCGTCGCCGCTGACAATGCCCATAATGCGATGTCGTGTGGTTTGCGCCTTGTTGGTTATTATCGAAAGTCGCTCGCCTACAAAAGCGTTCATCAATGTCGATTTACCGACATTTGGGTTACCAATTATGTTAACAAAGCCTGCTTTATGTGCCATCGTGGAAATTTTTGGCAAAGATAGTTGAATTTCGTTTGAAATTGCTACTCGTTCCAGATTTCCCACGCACGCACGGCTTGACCAATTAGCATATCGAGTCCGTTTTTGGTTACTGCGCCTTGCTCTCGTGCTTTTTGTAAGAATAAAGTTTCTTCAGGGTTGTAAATCAAATCGAAACAAAGATGTTCGCCACTGATTGCGCTGTACGGAATATCGGGGCAAGCATCAATTTTTGGCGACATGCCAAGTGGCGTACAATTGACGATAAGTTTATGTCTATCAACAAGTTCAGGCGTCAGTTGCGAATACGAAAGAATATTGTTTACGGCATCGGCATTTCGCGAAACAAACTGATAGCTAATATTCAGTTTTTCAAGCACATACCGCACTGCTTTTGACGCTCCGCCAGTTCCCAAAATGAAGGCTTGTGTGTGTTGTGGTTTCAAAAGAGGTTTTAATGAGTTTTCAAATCCTACGACATCAGAGTTACAGCCTCGCAGCCGCATTTTATCTGCATTGCGCATAATTTTTATAACATTCACTGCACCAACCTTTTGCGCCGTTTCGTCAATCTCGTCAAGAAATTGCATCACCTTTTGTTTGTAAGGAATTGTTACGTTCAAACCCGACAAATTTGGAATTGATAACACCTTTTCGGGAAACATCGAAATGTCTTCAATCTGGAAATTAAGATACTGAGCTTCAATGTTTTCAGCTGTAAATTTCTTTGTGAAATACTCTTGCGAAAAGGAGTGTCCAAGTGGATAGCCAAGTAATCCGTAGGTTTTCATTGTTTTTCCAATTTATCTTTTTCAGCCGATTTTTCGAGTGCCCATAGCACTGCCATTCCGGCAAACATCAGAATAATAGCTATAACCACCTCAATATTAAACTCTTGCGGCATCGACATTTGGTAACTTTGGATTATCGGCTTGCCATTTTTCAAAATCTCCGCGCCATCTTGCATCAGATAAATAGGTGTTTTCCATGGCCAGATGGTTCCCAAACTGCCGAATATAAACCCTGTGAGCACTGCCATTGTTTGGCTTGCGTATCGGCTTAAAATCCACGACAGAAAATGCGAAAAAGCAAGCAAACCAACAACCACTCCAATGGCCACGGGAACGATTATGCCCATATCGAAATGCGACACTGCGTAAATCATTATCAGCTGGTAGTTGCCCATAAGTATCAGCACAAACGAGCCCGATAGTCCGGGCAGAATCATACTGCAAATGGCCACAGCACCGCAAACTATCAGATACCAAAAGGCGGTATTTTCAGTTGCCGGATTCATCATTGATAGCCCAATGGCGACAATCGCCCCCACTACAAACAAAACCACAGCTGTTAAGTCGATTTTACCTATCGATTTGCCTACAAACCAGACAGATACGAGTATCAACCCGAAGAAAAACGCCCACACATAAACCGGGTACGATTGGAATAAAAACTCAAGCAATTTGGCTACTGAGATAATGCTGATGCCGATTCCGAGAAAAATTGAAACAAGAAATCCGAAATCGACATGTGCGGCAAATTCTTTGAACCGGAATTTCAGCAGCAGTTTAATAGCCTCAATATCAAACGATTTTAGGGCATTTATCAGCCTCTCAAAAATACCTGTCAGCAGAGCGATGGTGCCGCCCGATACGCCCGGAATGACGTTGGCAACACCCATTGCAAAGCCTTTCAGAAAATTAACTACATATTCTCTCATATTTTGTAGCTAATTATAAATTGTAGATTTTCAGTATGTTATTCCATAAAATTTGTTCGTGTTTCGAGCGGTCGAATTTTTCGCAATCGTCAACTGATGCAACATTTTTTGTTGTGTAAATAATGTTCTCAACAAAGGCTGGTGCGCGGCGCGAGCCCTCGCCAAGGTTGATGAGCACATCATCGCCATTTTTGAGCAAGCCTTTTTGCAACGATTCAAAAAATCCTCCAACGCAAACGGCTGCAGCAGGTCCTATGCGGACGGTTGTTTCGTATGCTACAAGTTTAGCCATATCAATAAGATACTGTTCGTCGAAAGCGACAAAATCGCCACCCGATTTTTTTACAAGCGAGGCAACAATTGGATAAGTGCCGGGCTTGCCTGTGGCCAGAATCGGAACGCTCGTTTTTGGATTTTCGTAGCACGGATAGTCGTTCTCCCAACCTTCGGGGAAGCCTGCGGCTTTGGCTTTTGCGTAGCCTTCAACCATTGGTGTACAACCCGATGGCTGAACCATTATGAATCGTGGCAGGCGGTTGTCGTAGCCAAGGCCTTCAAGGTCGGCACAGCCTTTTGCAATTGCAATGGGACCAGTGCCACCGCTAACTGCCTGAATATAAACCGATGGCAGTTTTCCAATTTGGCGCAACCACTCAAAAACCATTGTTTTTTTAGCCTCAACGCGCATTGGGTCGGTATTGCCACCCGACATTAGTATGCCGTATTTTGCCGAATAGTCGGCTGCCACTTTTTTAGCCATTGCATAATCGCCTTTAACGCGGAAAAGACCTTGTCCGTAGCTGTTGATTTCGGCTTCGTTTATTTTCAGCGTATCCTCTGGGACAAAAACTCCCAAGTTGATTCCTGCTTCGGCAAAATAGTGGGCAAAAGCATTGGCAATATTGCCGGTGCTTGCCACGCAATAGTCTTTCACGCCATTTTCTTTCAGCACACTTGCTGTAACGGCTCCCGCAACATCTTTAAAGGTGCCGGTGCCTTGGTTCAGGTCGTTACGGTAGGCTCGCACTGTAATATCGAGGTTGTAATATTTTTTTGCGAAACGCTCCATAAATTCCCATCTATCGACAGGAATCGCGCCTTCGGTATGCGAAATTTGATTTTCTTTATTGTTAAGCGGCAGAAAATCGAAATAGTGCCAAACATTATCAACGTGTTCCTTTGTGTCGATAAGTTTTTTCAATTCTTTGTAATCGCGATTGTATTTTACATCGACGTAAGTTCCGCCGCAATGCGGGCATTTTTGGTTGTTGGCAAACCATTCTTTTAAACTTGGTATGTTAGTGCCACATTTGCGGCAGAGCAGATAAAATTTGCTATTGCTCATTGTCTTCTGTATTATTGTTAATATTATTATCGTTTTTCTTTTTTTTACGCTTGTTAAGCCCGCACATTTTCTTAATTTCGGCAGGCAGGCGATATTTTGGCACCATCGAAAGGAAAAAATATTGCAAATCGGGAGCAATGTTGAAGGCTTTTTTGAAAGTTCGCAAGCATTTTTCTTCATCGCCTAACATAAAAGCCACGGCGGCTAAAGTGTAGAGTAGCTGTGGTTCGTCGGGCAAATATAATTCGACCGCTTCTTCCAATTTTTCTTCTGCCAATTTATAGTTGTTTTCTAAAACCAAGATTAGCGATGCGTTTCGCCATGCGTTAACGTTGTATTTGTTCAACTCTAATGATTTTTCGAAAGCAATTAGTGCATCGGCGTTTTTATCTAACATCAAATTAAATATACCCAAGCGGAACCATGCTAAATCGTGCTCATTATCAATGGATAACAATTTGTGCAGCATTTCGATGCCTTTTTCGTATTGTTCTCGAGCTCCGTAAACCATTGCTTTTCCAAACCAAGCGTCGGTGCAAGTATCGCTTTGCTTGCGCAAAATATTATCGTAAACTTTTTCGGCTTTATCAATCTCGCCTAAATGCACATAGCATTCGCCCATGTAGCATCGGGCTGAAATGCTCTCTGGGAAGATTTGCAAGTATTCGGTGTAGCATTCAAGTGCTTCGGCATATTTTTGCGAATTGCAGTACGCGTTGCCTTTGTTAAAAATGGCGTCGCTGAAAGACGGGTCGAGAGCGATTGCGTAGTTGTAGGCTTCAATTGCTTTGTCGAAATCGCCCATGCGACCGTATGCAATGCCGATGTTGTACCATGCCAATTCTGAAAACGGGTTGATGTCGATGGCTTCGTTATAATATTCAACAGCTTCGTCCCAACGGCCTAAACACTCGATGCAAAAGCCAATTTTAAAGATAACCTCTACTGCATCGTCATCGGCGAATTCTAAGGCTTTTTTGTAGAAAAGCACTGCATTTTCGTATTGGTGAACGTGCTCGTAAATTGAAGCAATGTCGCTAAAAATATCGTACATTTCAACGTGCGTGCCACCGCCAATAGTTTCAATAGCTTTGTTAAACAAATCGATTACATCCGCTTCATTATCAAGTTCTAAGATTGCAGCGGCTTTTGTAAGATAATAATCGCAGTTGTCGGACAATAGTTCGTTGATAGGTTCAAGCCTTTTTAAGGCTTGCTCAAAATTGCCTTGTGCTATATCGATGCGAGCTTTCATAAGCACCAATTCAGGGTCGCCACCATGAAGTTTTGATGCTGAATTGTACGCTTCAAGCGCTTCGTCAACTCTATCGTTCATCATGTAGTGGTCGATAATCATAAGATATTCTTCCACATCGAAATATGGTGTTGTACCGGTTAGCAGCGCTGCCTCGTAACGTTGTACGGCCGCTTCCACTTCTTCGTGATTATCGTATGTATCGTCTGAATTGCGCATATTCTCCAATTTTGTTCTACTAAAATAGTAGTTAAACGGCTTTGTTAACGATTAAGATATTAACCATAAACACTACTTTTCAACAATATAACGCACTCATTTACAACTGTTTTAGATTTAGTATGTCAATATCGCAAGAAATAAAAAAATGCGAATAAGCACGCAGGGCGGAGGCTTATTCGCAGTCGCAGTTTGGGTGTGTTTCTTACTCCATAAGTTTGATGTCGCCGTATTTTGATATGACTTTGATGCTCACTTTGGCATTTTCGTTTTGCCGATAAACATTTGATTCCGTTCCATTTATATTAATTGAACCATTATTAATGAATTTTGGCTTATTAATGCTTCCATACTGTGTATAAAGATTCAGATTATAATTTTTTGATTTTAAGGTCGATACGTCGATTTTAACATCAGTATACTTACAATCAATGTCAATGCCTGAAAAATTGGCGCCTAACCCAAGTATTTTTATATCGCCATATCGCGATGTGATTTGCGAAAAATCAAGCAGTTTTGTTATTTGCATATCGGTGTATCGCGAATTGATGTCGGCTTTAGCAATTTCATTTATTGTTAAATTATCATAAGCCGATTCTGTTGCTAAAGATATTACTTTCTCTACTGTTATCGATGAATATTTAGAAACAATAGCAAGTGATCTTACTTTTTCCACCTTAATATCTGAATATGACATATTTATACCACCAATCTCCATTTCATGAATCACCGATTTTGGAGCATACGATAAATCAATTGTAGGGAAGCCGCCAGTTTTATCGTTGATATTATTGATGAATACAGCTCCGTAACTAACCTTGATATTAGTTTTACCAAAAAGGCAGTTGGCTTCAAGGTTTCCATATTTATTTGATAAGTTCAAATTGAGGTACGAAGGCATTTTTATTGTATAATCAACACTAAAATTTTCAATATTACCGTCAACTATGGTTTGCACTGATATTTTTTGTGGTTCCCGCTTAACACTAATTTCGATTTTTGTTAAATTCTTCTTACACACTTCCAATTTACGAGCTTCCGTTTTAATCAGTACATCAATAATCAACGAATCTTTATCTGTATTTTCAATATTGACATTGCCATATTTGTTAATCAGCTCCAATACAAAATCGCTATTCACCTCATAATCAAGATGTACCGTGCGCTGTGCCGTAAAATTAGCGGCATATATGGCTTGTATTGCCGCCAAAACACATACAACTACAGCTAACAATCTATAAATCAACCTTTTCATTGCTTATTGTATTTAAGTTTTTAATATTATTCAAATTGTTAATTATCTGATTCATTACCTCAACTTTCATTTTGTAATGCTTTATCATAGCCTCAATAAGAATTTGATTATCAGGAGCTTTTTTCAATTCTTCCTGCAACTCGGCAAACACTTCGTCCATTTCTGACAATTCTTTCAAGAGTTCAGCTTTTTGCTCTTCGTCCATATT
>CALBPW010000393.1 GCA_937899145.1 uncultured Bacteroidota bacterium | reverse complement strand
AATTGCAAAGGGGGAATTTTGGGATGGAATTATTTTTCGCTATAGTTTGACAACTAACTGAATTTTAGACCAAAATTGGGATTAAAGCTTGTTTGGGAATGGCACTACATGTTGTCCTCATCGGTGTCATAGGTATCACGAGTTTTCGGAAAGAGTCCTTGTCAAGCTTGCTGACTATCTGGGCGAATAATGCTATATTTGTTGTCATAAGCGTGTGTTTTATTTTATTCACCTCAAAGATAACTTTGAGTTAAAATATTGCCTTGCTTTTTTTTTATTTTGGACTGGAATGATAACAAATATATCTATTGATATTATATTGATTAGTAATGGTTTATGGTACGTTTACTTCATTTTTAACCTTCTCTGAATCGCGTATATCAAAATCTTTACAAACCGATGTCTTTTAACGCAATTATTTGAATTTGAACGACTGCTCCGAAACGCATTTTTAAATATGCCGTATAAGTTAAATGTTTCTTGTTCCGATAAATAACAAGAAATAGGATAGGGGGAAAGAACCCATTTCCTTTTGTACGGAAAATTGGTGGTTTTAGAGAAGTATTAGTATTTAACAATATTTTTAAAAATCACGTTATAGCAAATCAAATTCGATTTTAGAGTTTTCTGTACACAAATAATTGTAAAAAGTTGAATTTTTACAATTGTTTTATCACACTGACTATAATACTAATAGTCGATTAATCAGTATTTTATAGGATTTATCTAAAGTGAATTGTCAAAAGGTTAGATAATTTAACTCACAAACATCGATCATAAGCCTTATTATTGGCACTTAATTTACTAAAAATCAGATAAAAATAACTTTTATTTAAAGTTTAACCCCAATAAGGCTGTTTTACAAAAGTAAACACTGATAAACATTTGTAAAAACAGCGCGTTTTACAAATGTAATTTGCAAGTAAAGTGTAAAATCTTACATTTGTAAACATATTTTACATCTATACTTTGCATTATGGAAATTAAGGATAGGATAGCCAAAATAATAACATCAGAGGGACTTACACAGTCGGAGTTTGCTGAATCAATTGGCACAGCAAATGCAACTATTACACATATTTTAAGTGGCCGCAATGGAGCCAGCCTTGATATTCTAACCAAAATTCTAAATGCTTTTCCGCAATATAATACCGATTGGCTGCTATTTGGCAAAGGCGATATTTACAAAAAGCCTGTTCAAACAACAATTTTTGATGTTTTAGGCGAGCCGGAACCAATTGCAGAGCTCACAGCGCAACCTTCTCAACAACATGTAAATCAAGATAGCAAAACAGAAAATAAAGATGTGAAACAATCCGTTTCACAAAAGTTAAATGCACAATCAGACGCAATACAGCCAGAACAACAAAAATCGCCAATAGTACAATCGCAGCCATCTGAAATACCTCATTTCGAGCAAAAACCATCTATTAGACAACCTGATGTTATGCAAGTTATTGTACTTTACACCGACGGCACTTTTTCTGTTTACAATAAATCAATTTCGCAGTTGGCATTTTGCCGACAGCCATAACCGATTGCTATTTAAACTCTAAACGCTATCTTTGCCGCAAAAAAGCAATATGTCGTTTTACACTTTTATTAGACCTGTTCTATTCAAAATCGACCCAGAACGCATTCATGGTGTTGTTAATACAGTAATGAAGTGCGCACAAAAAGTTGGTGTCGGTAGCATTGTTAGCGCAGTGTGCAATCCTCGTAGTTTACAAGCGGAAACTGAGTTTTGCGGCATAAAATTCCCTAATAAAATAGGTATTGCTGCAGGTTTCGACAAGAATGCGGAAGTGTATAAAATGCTTGGTAATCTGGGCTTTGGCCATGTCGAGATAGGTACAGTTACACCGCGTCCGCAACCCGGAAATCCAAAACCCCGTCTTTTCCGCTTACCAGCCGATGGCGCACTCATCAATCGTATGGGATTCAACAACAAAGGGCTTGAGGCGGCTGTTGTCAATCTGCGTAAGCGCAACAATAAAATCGTAATCGGTGGTAATATTGGAAAAAACTCAGCTACGCCAAATAGCGAAGCAATTAACGATTATATCACTTGTTTTCAAGGGCTTTACAATTTGGTGGATTACATATCAATTAATGTAAGCTGCCCCAATGTGGCAAATCTTAAAGAACTGCAAGAGAAAGATTCTCTTGATTCAATACTTGGGACTCTTACAAAATTACGGGCACAAATGCCTGTATATAAGCCAATCCTGCTTAAAATATCACCCGATTTGACTGACGGACAAATTGATGATACTCTTGCCGCAATTGCCGAAAATGGTATTGATGGAGTAGTAGTGGCTAATACAAGCACATCTCGTAACAATCTGGAAACCAGCAAGGAACGAATTGCTGCTATTGCAAATGGCGGTTTGAGTGGCAAACCTTTACGCGAGCGGTCAATTGAAATGATACGCCACATCAGTGCTAAAACTAATGGCAAATTGCCAATTATTGGTGTTGGCGGCACAATGTCGCCTGCCGATGCCATTGCTAAATTGGAAGCTGGCGCAACTCTTGTACAAGTTTTTACAGGATTCATTTATTACGGACCAAAGTTGGCAAAAGACACAAATAAACTTGTGAAACGCGGTTTACATTTGTAAAAACAAGACTGTTCCTATCGGCGCGTATTTGTTTTTACAAACGTAAAATTGTGGGAGATTTTAAAATTAAATCAAGAAAAATGCCCCAATCCGCTTCTATTTATCATAATGTATATTTTAGTGGAAATCAGTTATTCAATCTGTTATAGTCCTTTTTAATTTTATAAATTAATTACATTTGGCTATTCATTCAGCATAAGATCGGAAGAGCGTCGTGTAGGGAAAGAGTGTAGATCTCGGTGGTCGC
>CALBPW010000392.1 GCA_937899145.1 uncultured Bacteroidota bacterium | reverse complement strand
ATAATCTCATACGATCACTGGACGCAAGTAACCGATGAAACATTTAATTGGGAAACGACATATGATAATGTGAATTGGTTATTATTTTTTACACATCCAAATTGCGAAAAATGTATCCCTGTTTACGATTTATTAAATAAAATAATGAAAAAATATTTTAATAAAAGAATAGGCTTTGTTTATATTGATACAATGAAATGCCCTTGGATTTCTAATCGATTTAATGTTTCTTATGTTCCAAAAGTTGTTTTATTAGAAGAGGATTTAATGTATATTTTTCATTCTAATTATAATGAAGAAAATATTATGAATTTCATTGATAAAAAAAAGCCTTTGGAAGCAGCTTTAATTAAACCGAAAGGAGCGCATATTAAATTCATATATAAAAATTTCGGAAGAATATTATTAAATAAAATTAACAATACTATGCAATATATTTTAGATAAATTACATATTCCTTTTAAATGGAATAAATATTTTACTTTTTTTTTCGTGATAATTTTTTTGGCTATTTTAATTATTATTTTTATTTTTACTATAATATTTTTCTGTAAATTAATTACAGGTATTTGCTGTTGTAGATTGTGCATAAGAACAAAAAAGAATAAAACAAAAACAGAAATTTTAGCAGATGTTGGATTTCACACTACCAGACAAAGCAAGGGTAAGCGTAACCGATCAAACCCGATTCCGTCAAAATTTAAACAAGTGGAGATTTATTCTTCTGATTCATCATCACCATTCAAAAACCATTTCTACAATTCACCAATTCCGTTATCTTTGGCGTTTTTAGTGAGTTTATGGCATACGATGTTTTGATAATTGGCAGCGGACTTGGCGGCTTGGAGTGTGGCGCAGTGCTTAGCCGCGAGGGTTTTAATGTATGTGTGGTTGAAAAGAACGACAATTTTGGTGGTTGTTTTCAAACATACACACGCCGCGGGCATCTTTTCGACACTGGCATTCACTACGTCGGCAGCCTTGATGATGGGCAAATCACAAACCAATACTTTCGCTACCTCGGTATAATGGATAAACTCAAAATTCGGAGGCTCAATCCCGACGCCTTCGACCAAATCCACTATCATGGCAAAAAGTACAGCTTTGCAATGGGGCACAAGCAGTTTGTTGATACGCTGGCTCAACAATTTCCGGCCGAGCGCGAAAATCTAAAAAGATACGTCGCCCGGTTGCAAAGCGTTGGTAATCTTATCAACATTGACACTTTGAAAAGCGGGAAATTGGCAACTGAAGGAATGAAATATTTTTGCACATCGGCTGCCGGACTTATTGAGAGTACCATTAGCGACAAAGTGTTACAAAATGTTTTGGCAGGTTCAGCATTGCTTTATGGCGGCGTGCGCAATATATCAACATTTTACACCCACGCCATGATTAACAACTCATACATCGAAAGCGCTTATCGGTTTGTTGACGGCACCATTCAAGTAAGCCACGAACTTATTAATGTGATACGCACAAACGGCGGAACTGTGCTCGACAACAGCGAGGTAACACGCATCGTTGTCGAAAATGAGAAAGCCAAAGGCGTGAAGCTTGCAAACGGCGAATTTATCGAGGCAAAAAACATCATTTCAAACGTCCACCCACGCCGCACACTCGAACTTATGGATAAATGCCGACGCATAAAAAATGCATATCTGACACGAATCAACTCATTACAAAATTCGTATGGCATTTTTTCTATTTATCTGATAATAAAACCAAAAACCGTACGATACAATAATTTCAACACCTACCTGCACGGCAACAATAGCGTTTGGTACGACCGTCAAAACTACGCCGGACATACCACCAACTGCCTGATATCGATGCAAGCGCACTCCTCTGACAGCGAATGGGCTGATGTTATCAATATTTTGCAACCAATGTATATGAGCGAGGTTGAAGAGTGGGCTGACACTACACCCGAACATCGTGGCGAACGATACCGGCTGTTTAAAGAAGCAAAAGTGCGGCAGACTTTGCAATTTGTTGAAAATCACGGAATTAGTTTTGACGGCAATATTGAAGCCGTGTATGCGACTTCGCCACTCAGCTATCGCGATTTTACTGCCACTACCGACGGGTCGGCTTACGGAATAATTAAAGATTACAAATGTCCGCAAATTGGCTTTGTGTCAACACGGACAAAACTTGGCAACCTCTATATGACGGGTCAAAACCTCAACGTGCATGGTGCGCTTGGCGTAACATTAACCGCCATGCTGACTTGTGCCGAATTTCTTGGCGAAGAGTATCTCGCAAAGAAAGTTGGGAATTTTTAGATTTCCGCGTCAAATCAATTTTCCAATTCAACAAAAAAAAGGGAAACCCTTTTCAGATTTCCCTCCCATTTAAAATCAATTATTGATATGAAAAAAATGCTTATTACATCATTCCGCCCATACCTCCGCCCGCCATTGGGTTAGCGGCTGGAGTTTCGGTTTTTTCTTCAACCAATACGCACTCAGTAGTAAGGAACATACCTGCAATTGAAGCCGCATTTTCCAAAGCTACACGTGTAACCTTAGTCGGGTCGATAACACCACCGGCAACCATGTTTTCAAACTTGTCGGTGCGGGCATTGTAACCAAAATCGTCTTTGCCTTCCATCACTTTGTTGACAACAACCGAGCCTTCGCCGCCTGCGTTTTTGACAATCTGGCGCAAAGGTTCTTCAATAGCGCGTTTTACGATGTTGATACCAAGAGTTTGGTCTTCGTTTTCGCCTTTCAGATTGTCTAAAGCCGCAATGCTGCGTATGTAAGCGACACCACCGCCCGGAACAATGCCTTCTTCAACGGCTGCGCGTGTTGCACTGAGTGCATCGTCAACGCGGTCTTTCTTCTCTTTCATCTCAACCTCTGATGCTGCGCCAACATAAAGGACAGCAACGCCACCAGCCAATTTAGCTAAGCGCTCTTGCAGTTTTTCGCGGTCGTAGTCAGATGTTGTTTTTTCGATTTGAGCACGAATTTGGTCAACGCGGGCGCTAATCAGCTCTTTCGAGCCTGCGCCGTTTACAATGGTGGTATTTTCTTTATTGATGGTTATCTTGTCGCAACGGCCAAGCATATCCATTGTGGCGTCTTCAAGTTTCATGCCTTTTTCTTCCGATATTACAACACCACCTGTCAGTGTAGCAATATCTTCAAGCATCTCTTTGCGACGGTCGCCAAAGCCCGGAGCCTTAACAGCCGCAATCTTCAACGACGCGCGTAAGCGGTTGACGATAAGTGTAGCAAGAGCTTCACCGTCAACATCTTCGGCAATAATCAATAGCGGGTGCCCGCTTTGTGCAGCCGGCTCAAGTATTGGCAGCAGTTCTTTCATCGACGAAATCTTCTTGTCGTAAATCAAGATGAACGGGCTGTCAAATTCAGCTTCCATTTTGTCGGTATTGGTAACAAAATAAGGTGAGATATAGCCACGGTCGAATTGCATACCTTCAACCACATCTACGTGAGTTTCAGCGGTTTTCGATTCTTCAACAGTGATAACGCCCTCTTTGCCAACTTTCTTCATAGCATCGGCAATCAGCTCGCCGATTTCTTTATCGTTGTTGGCAGATATGGTAGCAACTTGTTCAAGTTTCTCTGATTTCACATCGATGTCCTGCGACATTTTTTTCAAGTTATCGACAACGGCAGAAACTGCTTTATCGATGCCGCGTTTCAAATCCATTGGGTTTGCGCCTGCGGTTACGTTTTTCAGTCCGACGCTGATGATTGATTGTGCCAAAACGGTAGCGGTTGTGGTTCCGTCGCCTGCCTTGTCGGCGGTTTTTGATGCCACTTCTTTCACCATTTGTGCGCCAAGGTTGGCGTATGGGTCGCTAAGGTCGATTTCTTTTGCAACGGTTACACCGTCTTTGGTTACTTGCGGCGCGCCGAATTTTTTGTCGATAACCACATTTCGGCCTTTAGGTCCAAGTGTTACTTTTACTGCATCTGCCAACTCATCGACACCTTTTTTCAGCAAGTCGCGAGCTTCAACATTGAATTTTATTTCTTTAGCCATGATTTTTGATTTTTAATAAGTTAGAAGATATAAATGATGTCTTTTGTATTGATGAGCATATATTTGGCGCCATCAATTTCGATTTCGGTGCCTGCATATTTGCCGTACATTACGTTGTCGCCAACTTTAACATCGATAGGAGTTTCGTCTTTTAGAGGTGCGCCAAGCAACACAACTTTGCCTTGGGTCGGTTTGTCTTTTGCGGTGTCGGGAATGTAGATACCGCCTGCTGTTTTTGTTTCAGCCTCTGCTGGTAATACCAAGGCTTTGCCCGGAATTACTCTACCTTTAAGTTCTTGTGCCATTTTAAATGTATTTTAATTAATAATTATTTGTGTATTTGCGGTTTAAAACCGATGCGGTTTATATCATAATCTGTGCCAAATGTTTTTTTTTGTCATTTTAAGTGACAAAATGCCAATTATGCACTGCGTGTATGCCAGGAAAATACAATGCCAAAATGATTAAAGTGCTGAAAAACAGGACTTAGCAAGCAGCATATTGCAGACTGACATTTTGGCAATTATTTGGTGTGTCTGAAATTTTATCTTGATGGTTATCGGAAACACAGATTGTTTGACACTAATTTCGGCTTTCAGTCAGTATTTTTTTAGCAAAGGCTACATGCAGTGACAGTTGTTGCAATAGCCGCCGGCAAATGTTATGATGGCATAAAAAAAGAATGCCCGCATTATGAAAACAAAAAGATGCGTTTTCATTGGAATTTAAGTTTATGGGCAAAGGTATTTAAAATACACTCCTTTCTTTTTATGACAAATATCATTAAAAATAATGTGCGCTGAGTTTTTTTGTTTCCTTTGCACAGAAATTCAAACTAAAAATGAGAAAAACAATTTTTTTGGTTAGTTCGTAATAATTTATGGGTGTGAGCATATTCCACAAACATATTATATACCCGATTCATTCGGAGTATTAAAGTATATATTTTCAGATTCAACATGTTTTTTGATTGATAATAAATCCGTTAACCCATGAAGCAATTGATATTATTGATAATCACTTTATTTATTATTAGTACTAATGTCATAAATGCTCAATCACCCCAACAGAACCTCGAAAAATACTGGCATTATCGCGAACGCCTGCGTGAAAAATTCATTGTTATAAGCCAAAATGTAGAAGAAGAAGGCGTTAATATACCTGCGGGAGACATTTACTATGCAGAAAATAAAAAACATGTATCATGGTCCGATGGCAATTCCATTATGAGCCATTATCTTTCTTTACTTTCAACAGAGTTATATCTGCTTAAAAATAATGGGCAAGACTATTCGGTAACCTTAAAAGAATTGTACTACGCAATGTTGGCAATGGAGAGGTTGGATTTGTATTCTGAATCACACTGGAGAAAATTTTTTTGTTATAACTGATGTGAATAGGGGCACATATAAGCGACAAATTGCTGTTAATCGTTAGAAATGCTTTTTAAACACTATTTTTACACCGTTTAAACACTATTAAAATGTCATTTAAGCTAAACATCAAACCTTTTTGGGCTTTTCTTTTTTCAGTTGTTGTTGTAATCGGGTTCAGAGCATTTGGATATGCGGGTCATTTTGGTTACGACGATATGCAGTATGCCGAGTTAGCCACAAATCTGCTCAACGGGAATATTGATTTTGACAATCATTTTACATACCGTCTGACCGTTATTGTTACTGCTTTGTCGTATAAAATGTTCGGAATCAACGATTTCGCATCATCACTGCCTTCTGTTCTGTTGGCGATAATCACATTGTTTGTCGTTTATCTGATATTGAAAACCAAAGGATTTGTTGTAACCGCATTTGGTTTGCTGCTTACCATATCGGCCCATTGGATGCTATCATATTCCATATTGCTAATGCCCGATATTTATGTGGTGGCATTTACAACAATAGCCATGTTTGCTTATTATCGGCACAAATATCAATCTCACAAACGTGCGGCTCTTTTTGCCATACTTTTTGCTGTATCATTATTGCTTGGCTTTATGTCGAAAGGGTCGGTGGTTCTTTTAGTTCCGTGGCTGTTGTATCTGTTTGTAACAGATGTTGTTACACGGCAAAATTACAGGTTTTGGATTTGGGCTTCAGTTGCGGGTTTTGTATGTCTGCTTGTCTATTTTGTCAGCATAAAATTGTTGACAGGCGAGTTTTTATATCGGTTTAAAGCGATTGAGCAAAACGGGTATCTAAACCTATGCAGTTATAGCGAACAGCCTGCCGGAATATTGGTAAAACGCTTGTTTGCCGATTTCTTTAAAATGGCAATCAACGAATCATTGGCCGTACCAATAATTTTTATTGTTGCAGCCTTTATAAACAGCAAGTGGAAAATAATGCTGAAAATAAAATCACCATCAGATTTTTTCATCGTTTCGGCCGCCATATTATTCCTATCGTCAAATTTTATGACCATATCGCTCTCATCATACAATCCGATGTGCATTGACCCAAGGCATTACTTGTTTTTTATACCCATCGCATCTATTGGGGCTTCTTATCTAATATCAGAAAAACTTAGCCAAAAGCAAATTGTCGCAATATCAGTGCTGTTGGCAATTATTGTCGCTTATACATTCTTCAGAAGCCGGAACAATTGTCTGCACGTTTATTTGCCTTTCTTTATAGCATTTGTGCTTGCTATAATAATTTGGAAATCAACAAGGAACAATCGCTTTGCATCGGCCATATTATTATTAAGCCTGCTTATAGATCCTATAATCACCATAAAAAACAACAGCCAATATGGATACGTTGGACGCAGGAATATATTGACAGACAGTGTCATAAATAATGACAAAATACAGATGTTATATCAGACGAAGTTCAAACCCGTATGATGCGTTACTATGCGGGTTTTTCCAATAATGGCCGCTATCAGTCGTTTGACGAGTTTAATCCGGCAAACAGTTGCGGCAAAAAACTTTTGATATTGAATCATCATACCATTGCTTTGTCGGGGATGTCGAAGAGTGACTTCCCATTTTATGCCAATTATGTTATTGATACGCAAAAACCAAAATGCGATAGCCTTGGCATAAAGATATATGAGGCCGATTCGCTTAAAAATATTATTCAGCATACCGACACATTGTTTTTCAGCATCAACAATTTTGATTCGGCAGTACCAAAATATTGGAGCAAAAATCAGCAATTATCAGAAAAAATAAGATACAGTGGCAAAAGGTCAAATAAAGTGGGCAAATATTCAGCGACCTTCAGATATCCGCTCGACTCGCTCATTTGTGCCGGCTATGATACCGTTATGGTGCAAGTTTCAGCATTTTGCAATTGCTATTCTAATACAAGCTGTTTGGCTGTAATTAGCCTTGAAAACCAAACAAACAACATCTTGTGGTCGCCGTCAACAATAACCGACAATTTGCGGGCTTATTCACATTGGTACAAATTCTATTTTGAAAAAGAAATACATCTCAAAGAGTTGCCCGGCGATGCTATGTTGGCGGCATATTTTTACAACAAAGACCATTCAAAACTCTTTATTGATGATTTTGGAGTAACAATATGCACTAAGCAAACCGAGATGGCTGAAATAGAGTGATTTATGCTATTTCAGCATATTGATTACAAGCGAGAAATGATTTGACCGGCCGCCAAGCGTGTATCGGGCATTGGCATATTCGACGCTGAAGCGTTTGAGTTTCAATCCGAAGCCAAACGAGAGGCCTGCCATGCCTGGCGAGTTGCTCAATTTTAACTCTTGACGGCGTTTGTAGTTAAAACCGCCACGGAGAGTAAAAGTTTTCTCTGGAAAAAGTTCGATACCTAAAACACAATGCCGCAAACAATTATCAACAAAATCGGGAAGTTTATTGCTATTGTCATCAACTTCCGAGCCAAGTTCGGTTGTGTTTTTATTAGCTGGTTGAAGTTTGAATTTTTGCATTTGCTGTAATACAAGGCTAATGCGGAATGGCGCATGTTCAAGCGTGTGGCTGATGGCAGTTAAAATCTCAAATGGTGTATCGGCGTAATGGCCGTCGTAAGCTATCAGTTGCGAGCCAAAATTTCGGAGCAGAACTGATGTGGCGGTTCTGTTATTTCGAAATTTATAAACAGCTGACACATCGGCAAGCAAGCCAACCGATGTATATCCTCCGATGTGTGAAAAAACCGGTTTTACACTGGCTCCTATCGAGAAACAAGTATCGAATTGCTGACAATAGGAAAGACGGAAAGCCACCTCGTTCGACCAAAAACCTCCTGAGGCGTTTCCCCATTCATCATAGCGGGTACTTTTTCCGCTATTCAGATAAACCAAGCCAGCGGCGAGTGTGCCGGGCGCATACTTGGTGTGGAAACTATATGCGGCATCTGCCACTGATATTCCTGCAACATAATTGGTATAATTGACAGCTGCCCGTTCTTCGGTTTTTGGCGACAAAAGTGCCGGATTGCATGTTGCAAGATTAAGGTCGTTGCCGGCAATGGCTTGTGGCACGCCGCCCAATGCCCCCACTCGCGCCGACGCCGGCAGTTCAACAAACTGGTAAACTGTTTTGCCGGCTTGCGCTTTTGCCGCAATTGCCATAAACAAAAAGAGAGCAATTAACAAACATTGCTGCGTATAATGAAATCTTTTTGTTTTTAGGCAATTTCTCATGTCGTCAATATTTCTGTCGCTTTTATAGTTTCGCTAATGCTATTTTTAGTTGGAAGCCAAACTCGGTGGTGCTGTTGCGATACGAGTTTGACGTTTTCGGATTTGTCAGGTCGTAATCGTAATAAAGTTTGAGTGTAACCTTGTCATTAAGCTCGTATTCAGCCGATAGGCTCATTGCCACGCCAAGTTGTCCGGAAGTTATCTCATCGGTTTCATAAACAAGATCGCGAGTAACTGATATGTTGTCGCTGATGGTAAAATCGGCTCGCAAGTTAAGGTCGCTCACAATTTGCGCGCCTTGCCGTGTTTTGAATGGCAGCACAACATCGTCTATTCTGTAACCGGTTCCAATAACATACTCGCGCTTGTGCACTTCAAGCATTTGGTTGTTTGTCAGATTCATAGTCATAGTGCGGCTGCGCTTAAATTCCAACTTCGAGCTCATGCTGCTTTTCCATGTAACATCGATGCCGAAAAGTGGCGCAAACGATTCTGATATTGAGAACGATGTAAGGTCGTAATATGGGATAAACATATCGGTATTGACAACGCTTGTTGCCCACGACAGGTTGGCATATTCGGGGCGTTTGGCCTGCTGATAGTTGTAAAGGCTGTTGCTGGCGTATGAACCGATGCTGAATGTGCTTGTGTAGCTGTGCGATAGCGATATGCTTTTGAATTTGCTCTTGAACAGTTTATAATTGGTTAATCCGTCGTATTTTACACGCCAACCCGGGCGGAAGTGCTTCCAACTTGTAAAGTTCAGTCCCGACTCGCGGCCTGTGTATGCCAACAAAAAGGACGGCACGGCAATATCGGGGTTCGATATTGAATAGCCTTGTGGCATTGAGTCGGCGTCGTATTCAGGGTCATATTCGCCATAGCTTGACGGCGCATGACAGCGGCGCTGTTCAGCTTGTTGCCATGCGAATTTTCGCAAATTGCTACGGTATTCGGCAAAAGATTCCGACGAGGCGTGTTTCTCTGTCGGTCGCTTATCGAAGGCTGTTTTCAGCGACCAGATGTTCACATTGTAAGCGCCGGATTCCATGCGTGTTGAGCGGTAAACATCGTATTCACCGGCTTTTGCATTCCAATTGCCAACGTAGTAGTACTCGCTGCTCTTTTTGGTTATGGTGCGTTGTCCTGTAAAATCTATTTTGAGCGCTTTCACTGGCTGATAAGTAGCTTTTATATCGATACGTTTCTGATTTGTGGTTAAGAATGGTTCCACAAGGTCGCGATTGCTGATTAACAATCCTTTACGCGCTGTTTTTTCGGCAAAAGCGGTATCTTGACAGCCAAAGATAAATGGAATGCCCGGATTTTTCCGCAATCCGGTAAAGCTATAGTTTGGTGTATATCCTTCAAGTGTCATTGCGTTGGTTTCAGTGTAGGCGACCGATACGTTTTTGAAGCCTGTTGCGCCAAGCACAATAGCTTCCATCAGCCGGCGGGCTGGCGAATCCTCGGTTGCACGTTTGCCGCTGACGGTTACAATAGCATCATCGGCATCTTCGTCCATGGTTACGCGCACGCGATTTTCGTTCACAACTTCAAACCTCGATTTTAGTGTCCTCCCTGATTTTGTAACTTTCACCTGTATGCTTTCGTCGGTGCGCAAGTTGTGAGTTATGGTTTTGGTTTCGCCTGTTTTGGCGCTGAAATTCTCTTTTCGTGCCGATACGTTTTCTTGCCGCTTGCTAAGGCGTTTTTCGCGTGTCTGACGATATTTTTTGTAGAGGTCGTCAAGTGGTTTGTACTTTTTGTATAGGTTGTCCAAATTGCCTTGCGCGTTGATGTTTATCTGGTTGGTATTGCCAATCATATTGCCTGAAAACAGCGATGTGTCTTGCACTTCAGAGCCAACTTCCCACTCGTATGTTGAGGCGTATCGAGCCGTTAACGATGTCCATGCCAAGCCGGGCAATTTGTTTACTGGCACTGTCCACGATGCTGTAAATTTCTGGTTATGTTCTTTGGCTGTTCCGCCTTCAAGAATTGATTCCCAAACAACCTTTTTAAAATGTTCGTATTCAGTACGATTGTTTTTATCAATCAATCCTTCGGGTTCTTCAATAACCGACAGTGTGTTTATCTGCCAAGTGAATTTTATGCCTTTTGACAGGTTGTATTTGATGCTAAACTCGCGCTCCCAATCAAATGTTTTGTCGCAAGTTGGCGTATATTCTTCGCCTTCCGATGTCACACTCAAATTGGTGTTTCGCAGCAGAGTTTCGTTATACTCGCGCTCAACGCCTGTGCGCCATGCGATTTGTGCTGGAGCCAAGTAGAAATTGATGTCACCAATTAAGCGCAGATATGGTTTCTTGAATGCCTTTATCTTCTTAAATGGCTCATACGCCTTAGGTTGATTATTGAAAGTGTAATTCAGTGAGCCGGTATGTGTTCGGGTATTGTCGTAAGCGGTGCTGTAGTCGTTGTATTTCTTTTCAACGTACGCATAGCTTGCGCTAAAGTTTTGCGGCGAATAGAAGTGTGTCTTGTTCGAGTTTGTTTGCTTTTTGGCGGTTTGCTTTTTGTCGTCGGTTTTTTCATTTCGACGCGCCGTGTTTTTCTTTGTGCGGCCGCCGTATCCCACATTTGTGAAACTGATGCTTTTTCGTTCGGTAAGTTCCTGAATGTCTTTCATATATTCTTTCTTCTCGCTATGCGACATACTTTTTGTGGCCTCTTTAATTTTTACGTCGGGGTCAAACGGGTTGTATTCAGGATTGACAGCTGTACGCGAATAGCTCATAAACATTGGAATACGGACATTGTGCTCTTTTGGGAATAGTTTTCCAAGTTCGAAATTGGCGGCCACATCAATTTGGTTGGTTTGCTCTTTTGAGCGTTCCGATGTTGATTGTTCGATGCTTCCGAATCCTGCTTGCGTTGAGCTGCCTGCCATATTGATGTTACCAAAATCGGCAAGTTTCAGATTCATTGAACCCTGAACAGCCCAACCGCCGCTTTCGTCAAAGTCGGTTAGGCGGAGCTCGTTTAGCCAAACCTCAGCTGATTTTTTCAATCCGTCGTCGCTTGGATCGAACACGTTGGTTTTGGCAAGCGGGTTGCGCACACCAATCATCAGCGATTTGACAAGTGCGATATTCGGGTTGCCGACGACTGTTATTTTACGCGTAACACTACCCGATTTTGTTGTTACCACATAGGGCAGCGACATCGAAACCGACTGATTTCCCGCACTTATTTCGGCATTACGCTCAAGTTTTGCATTTATCAGTTCGTCAAAAACAATTTCCATATTGTTATCCTCAGGCCAAACCAGTTCGCGGTTCTGACTATTGTCGGGGTAAGGGCGCGATGTCCACCAAGGTGTCAGCTTCAGCGGCACTTCATATTCATAGTAGTTTTCGGTATAATCTTGTCCGATACGGATAAAACATGTTATCTCATTGTCGCTGAGCGATGTTTCGTCGTCAACGGATTCGGCATGGATGTACATTTTCAGTTTTTTGTAGTTGCGCATGTCAACATTTACTGTTTTGTACACGGCTTTTGAATAGCCATCGGCCAAATCAACAACCTTCATTGTCATACTTTGCTCGTTCAGCTCAACAAGTTGCGTTTGCGATGGGTCTTGCTCGCGAGTAACGCCCGGAGGCAGAACATAATTTACAGGGCTGCGGCTGCCGTTTTCTTCAATGTTGACAGTTGACATGCTGAACGAGGCTGCGGCGTCGTTGGCATTTTCAGTGCTGACAAGGCTTTCGCTGCCATCTTTTAAGTTGTAATCGTATGTGAACCAATCACTTTTGACAAGGCTGAGGGTCGCAAAACGCAGTACGATTTTCTCGCTCCAACCGTGCAGGAACATGCGCATAAACCGGATTGACGTGAAATCTTCGATATTACCAATCTGCTCGCGCCCGCTTGAGTTGAGCGGAATACGGAACAAGTACCATTTAACCGATTTGTGTTCTGAGTTTGGCATTGTGTTGGTTACATTGCGTATATCAACAATGTAGTTTGAGCCGACATTCATATTGTCGCGATTTAAATCGACGCGGTATTGAAAGTACGATTCTGTTTCGCAAAGTGTGTAATCGCTGTTCAGGTCTTCAACATCGGGCTGCGATGTGGCGTATGTTGATGTTGACCCTGTGCTGACGGGCGAGTTGCCTTCCAAACCATTGTAGTTCATATATCTATCTACAATGCCGTAGTTAGCCGCATCGTAATCGCTTCCTTTAAAATAATGATAATCGTCGCCCGACGGGTCGTTGTAGAAACTTTGATAAACCTCGGGGTCAAGCACTTTTTCAAGTTCTTGCAGATAGGTTGAGAAGAATACTTGCTCGTCAGACGGTCCGCCATCGAACGATGTGCTACTCAGTCCGTCAAGACCTATATCTTGGTAGCGGCGTTGTCCTTCATCGTTGACAAAGCTGAGAGTGCTTGTCTGCACAGCTGGCACGCGCCCCCAAGCGGTAACGTCGTAAGTTGACGGGTCGGCTGGCCATTGGGTTGGCAGTCCGTTTTCGTAACTTTTCCGTCCGTCTTTCAACACGTCTTCCGACACATTGCCAAAGTTGAAGTAAAGTTGGCCGCCCTGATTTAGCGAGTCTTCTTCAACAAATGGGTCCATCATCCAAAATTCAAGATATTCGATGTTTGATGTCTCAAAGTTTTTGATTGTCGTTTCGCGCATAATGCCCGCCCATTTGTCCTCGGGATTGGTAAAATGTCCGGTCTCGTCGTAATCGTCGGTGCTGTAGTTGTATGGTCCCCGCAAGGTTGGGTCGTAGGCAAGGTCGAAGGTTGTCAGGTACATAGCATCGCCCGACGATTGGTCGCGATTAGGATAGATGTTAAGCTCTGGCACACGATAGGCGTTGAGGCGTGATTGTTCAGCTTTCGACACTGGCGAGCTTGATTGAAACATCAGCGGGTCGATTTTGTACCACGCAAGTTTGGCGCGATTGTAGCCTGAGCGCAAATCGCCATAGAGCGATGCCTCAGAGAAAATATTGTCTTGCGGAATACTGGCGAGTTTCCAAGCCTCGCGGCTGGTCATATCGTAGTTCGATTCGCTGCTTTCAAAATCGTCGATAAACACCTCGCCCGTTTTGCCCACGGCTTTGTTGTGGCCGGGCACAAGTTGCGCGAATTCGCCTTGTACTGATAGCGTTGACGGCTCTTTTGTCTCGAGCAACGGCAACCAGTCGATGAATTTTGTAACAAGCGGCAAATCAACCTCATACGAGCCGTTCAATCCCCAAATGGTATTCGATATTGGGTCTTCGCCAACGTTCACTTTAGTGGTTGTCGGTTTCTCAGTTAGGCGCATTATGGTTCCGCCCAAGTTAAATTTGTCGCTAAAGCGGTAATCGAAATGCGTACCGAGCAATGTTTTTGTCATCAGGTTGAAGTCGGAATTACTTTCAAGATTCACTTTTATCGGTGTTCCCGACACAAGGTAGCTCTCGTTGATGATTTTAACACGGCCCATGCTGTAATCAACTGTGTAATCGACATTTTCAGTTAGTGTGATGCCGCCGGCCGTTACGGTTACTGAGCCTTGCGGAATATTGAACGAGTTGAGGATTATCTCCGACCCGCCAGCCGATTTGTACGAGCCTTTCAGATAGAATTTGTTGCGGGCGGTTATCTGCATTGCTTTGTATTGGGTGGAGTCGTACAACTCTTGAAACAGAAATTCTTTCGATTGCAAATCGCCGCCCAAAGTATCGTGCAAATGTCCTCCAAATGGTTCAACTACAGGAAAATAAATTCGCCCGTTAGTTGCATTCACTGTTACTCCGCTTACAAAATCGAAAAATCCGTTTCCGCCTTTAACGTAGTCGTTTTTGTTGTTCAAGTTGTCCAAACCCATCAGATTCAGAAGTTTAGCGTTTTTTATTTCTTCTGACAGATAAGCATTCGACAATTTGCGCACACGCGACCTATTGTTGTAATATTCAACTTCAAGCACAAAATCATCGCTATTGAGCTGATATGCGCCAAGCGAATAGACGTTTTTCATCATCAAGTCCCAGTTTGGGTATTTTGGTGTAAAGTTGCTGCCTTTCAATAGTTTGACTATCAAGTTGTCGGGATTATTGATACCGTCGCTCGAAAATTCACCCACTTTGTAACTTTGTCCGTTGTAGGAGTATTCAAAGGCGACAGCCAAAATTTCGTCGCTGTTAAGTGCTGTATTTAGAGTGATATAGCCCAATTGCGTGTTTAGCGAATACTCGTTGCTATTCAGTTTTCGAGCATATTCCACTTTCTCATAGTCGCGCGCGCTGGAGTAGCCTGCTCCGCTCAGTTGTTTGGTTACTTGGTCGATGTTGCGCACACCTGATACCGACAACACGTCTTGATACAAGCTGTTCGCACCATTGTCGGGCGCGGCGTAGTTGTAAAAATTGACATCAGAATTTAGCACGGCACGGTCTTTCCGGTTGTACATTTTGTACTCTTCGCGTTCCTCAGCTAAATCCATGAATGCCACAATGTTATGTGCGTTTTCGGTCGATTTTTTGGTGTTTGTTACCCACACTTCAATTTTAGTTATCTGCACACTCGACACTATCAGTGGCAATTGTTTAAGAGCCTTGTCGTATTGCGAGCGGAAGAAGTGCGAAAGAAAGAAATGGCGGTTCTTGTCGTAATCGACAGCCGACACATCGAATGTGCTTGTCTGCGCTCCGCCTTGCGTGGTTATGGTTTTCGACTCGCCTTTTTGTTGTGAGATGACTGTCGAAACATATAGTTTGCCAAACTTCAACTCAGTTAGCACGCCAAACAAACTTTGGCTGCCTGTTATAAGCGATGTTGATAGCGGCAGAGATACGTTTCCCGCTTCAATCTTTTGGATAATATCGTCTTCTTTACCTTGAAATTTCAGATTTGCAGTGTTGTCAAAATCAAATTGCGACTCGGTGTCGTACGTTATTTTCAGTTCCAGATTGTCGCCAATCTTACCTGCCACGCTCATTTGTATCTGCTCGTCGAAATCAAAAATTGTTTGTCGCCGCAGCGATTGCGCAATGTTTGGATTGGCCGTGTTGGTAATCTTCACGCCAAATTTCAGCGATGCCGTTCCTTGTGGTTTTATGTCGATAACATTGCTGCCGAAAATGGTTTCAAACAGTTCGTTATTGACATTGATTTTGGTAAGCGACGGGCCTTGACGCTCAAAACTCTCGTTCTGGTAGCGTTGCCGCCAATAGCTGCGCATCGAGCGATCGACATCGTAGCTATTATATTCATCGCGCGACATACTGAATGGCGGGCGCACATCAACGCCGCCAACTTTCTGATGCAGAATGTATTGGTCGGTTTCCTCATCGTACTCTACCTCGTTGGTAAAATTCGACGGGTCTTTTAAGTTAAGGTTCGATGCCGGGCGCGATGGTTCGTAAGGCGTGCTTTTGGGCTTGGCTATACGGAATGGCAAAGCCGTTGTATCGCCACCCGATTGTGCATAAACACACCCCGTGCTAACAATGAAAATAACTGCAATAGCAACGTGCAGTGTCGTTTTCAACATCGACCCCATCTACTTGATTTATATCGATTTTAAGGCTTTTTTAACCATTTCTTCAACTTGCATTGTCGGGTTTTCCTTAAGCAACTTGTCGAGAAGTTTCTCCACAACGTTTTTTTGAAAACCCAAAGCCACCAAAGCAGATAACGCTTCTTCGCGGTTTGTATTGCTTTGAGCGAATAAAAAATCTGTATTTGCTTCGGTTTTTCCTATTTTGTCTTTCAAATCGACAATAATCCGTTCGGCTGTCTTCTGCCCAACGCCTTTTATGCTTTTTATTACCGACACATTTCCTGTCAGCACGGCATCGCGCAGTTCGGCAGCGCTAAGCGACGACAATACCATACGCGCCGTGTTGGCTCCAACACCCGATACTGTGAGCAGTAAGCGGAAAACCTCACGCTCGGTTTTCGAGTAAAATCCGTAAAGTATTTGCGCGTCTTCGCGAACAATATAGTGCGTAAAAACCACAGCTTGCTCTTTGCCCGATAATGCGGTATAAGTATTAAGCGATATAAGTATCTGATAGCCAATGCCATTGTTGTCAACTACAACGTATGTTGGTGTAAGTTCCACAATGCGCCCCTGAATATATTCGTACATGATTAATTCTCAGAAAAAAAACTTTTAACCGGCAAAAGTAAAAACAAATGACAATTGTACAAATTGTAGATTTGTTTGAGTATCAACTGAAGATTCAACTTTTTATAACGCAATACAAATTTCTCTACATTTGCGCAACTATATGCGCTGTTGATGCGTCTAAATAGACGATAATGGTTATTGTTGAATTTTTTAAACAAATTTTTTAAGGATAGATAAACAATTGATTTAACGACATATTAAAGCATAAGGCTTTTTCTTTCTATTCTGGAAATTTGGCGATTGAAGGGTGCACAGAAGGAATAGGTCATAAATGCCACGCAGATTAGCGTGTGCTTGACTTATTTCGTGTGCACAAGGTTTTCGCCAAATACCTCAGAATAGCGGGAGACAGTTAAGTTTCACGCTTTTTTTATTGTCTTTTTCGTACGGAACAACTATATGACAAAAAAATGATAACTGTTTAAATATTAACATTAAAAATCCGATAAAGATGAAGATTCAGAATTTCATTCAAGCAATTGCCGCAGTGGCGTTGCTGACAGCTTGCGGAACGCAGAAACAAGTGGCAACCGGTAGTGCAGCCGGTCGTGGACAAGAAATAGACATTCCTTGTCAGGTGTATGATG
>CALBPW010000391.1 GCA_937899145.1 uncultured Bacteroidota bacterium | reverse complement strand
ACTTATTGAAAATGATGGTATCGACTCATGGAGACGCCAATCATGGATTGTAACCTACGATGAACTGCTTAGCGGGAAAACAATTGGCGAAGATGTGATTTTATCATACAAAAAGGGAATTGATCTCGTAGACGCCTATGTTGTAGGGCCTAACGGAGCTTCAGAGACACCTGTAAAAGTTGCCAAAACAACAAAATACGATACAGATAAAGAAGAATATGTAGAAACTTGGGCTGGCCCTAATAATGAATCTACAGCTCAAGGTGTTTATGGTAATGCGGGATACTGGCAATATAAACGATTACCACTGCGCGTTGAACTTGATGAGAAAGATAAGGGGTCGGATAACCAACACATAGATGTGAATTATCCCATTATGAGATATGCCGAAGTTCTTCTCCTTTACGCTGAAGCATGCGCTAATGCAGGTGACGACGGCTCCGGTTTAGCGGCTCTTAACGAAGTTCAAAATCGCGCAGGCTCAAAACATATAAGTTCTTCACTAACATTAGATGAAGTAAAAAACGAAAAACGCTTTGAATGTTTTATGGAAGGTATGCGATACATTGATTTGGTCCGTTGGGGAGATGCGAAAGCTGCGCTTGGTGAACAAGGGAAATCCGTTCCGACAGCAAGCACAAAATTTGACGAAGTTGATGGCATTACAAGATTATCACTAAATTTAAATTGGCGCTCATACAATGAGACTTATGGTTTTCAAGACAAACACGAACACATGCCATATCCATATTCTGCGACATCAATTAACGGTAACCTTAAACAAAATCCGGGTTATTAATACAATTTGATTGAATTAAAAAGGCTGCTCACACCTTTGGGCAGCCTTTTTAATTATTACTTTTATCTCAACAACAAAAAAATCTTTCTCCAAAAATGAAAAAAGCAATTCTCACACCAGCAATTTGCCTTTTAGCAACTACTATGTTTGCCCAATTTCCACCGCAAGGCGGTATGCCTCCACAAGGCGGATTTGCGGGTTTTGGCGGCAATCAGAGCAGCACCGATACCATGCAATACTCACAAAAATTTGTCGATGTAAATTATGCTGGCGACAACAGCGCTTATCATAATCTCGACATCTATCTTCCAAAAGAAAGAAAAGACAGCTATCCTGTTGTGGTACACATATATGGCAGCGCATGGTTTAGCAACAACTCAAAAGGCATGGCCGATTTACACACCATCTGCGCCGCATTGCTCAATGCTGGCTATGCCGTTGTAACACCAAACCACCGCGCAAGTGGCGATGCGAAATTTCCTGCACAAATCCACGACATAAAAGCCGTTATTCGGTTTATTCGTGGCAATGCCGAAAAATACAAATTTGACACCACCTTTATTGCCGCATCAGGTTTTTCGTCGGGTGGACATTTAGCCTCGCTAACCGCCACCACTCGAGGTTTAAAAACCACAAATGTTGATGGCTATGAGATTGACCTTGAAGGCAACATAGGCGATTTTACCAAATTCAGCAGCGGTGTTGACGCCGCTTGCGACTGGTCGGGACCTATCGATTTGCGAAACATGGATTGCGGCGAATCGATGAAAATGCCCGTTTCGCCTGAAGAAATTTTGCTTGGCGTACCAATGAAAGGCAACGAAAATCGATATAAAGCCCTCAGCGCCACAACTTATATCGACCCGTCAGACCCTCCATTAATTGTCTGCCATGGCAAAAAAGACAATGTTGTACCCTTCTGCCAAGGCGAACGTTTCTATAATGCACTAAAAAACGGTGGCGTTAAAACCGATTTTATTCCTGTTGACGAAGGTGGACACGGAATGAATATGTATTCGAAAGAAAATCTTCAGAAAGTTGTAAACTTCTTAAATTCAGCACGCAACAACAAAAAATAATATCATGAAAAAATCAATTTTAATTTCAGCAATATGTATTGCAGCACTATCGGCTTGCAACACAACAACACCCGAAACATACACACAAATCAGAATAATAGAAGATGGCGGCACAGGCGCTAACAAAGCAATTATGGTTGAAGAGCCATCGCTTGCCGAACATACCATTTTCCGTCCTGCCGATTTATCGGTTTTTAACGCACAAAAACAACTGCCAATAATTATTTGGGGCAATGGAGCCTGCAGCAATTCACCTTGGGAACATGTCAATTTCTTAAGCGAGATTGCCTCTCATGGCTTTTTTGTTGTTGCTATCGGCAATTTCCCTACCGACACAACTCCATATCAAGGACCAATGTCGCGTGTTGAGCAGCAAATTGAAGGGCTTGATTGGGCAATCGCTCAAAATGCCGATAAAAATAGCCCGTACTACCAAAAACTTGATATCAAGAACATTGCCGCAGCAGGCATGTCGTGCGGAGGCTTGCAAACACTTGCCAACTGCACCGACGGGCGTCTTAGCACAATAATGATTTGCAATAGCGGTTTGTTCACCAACCACGCCGCCGCCATGCCAAATATGCCAATGCCCGAAAAAGAACAATTGCAAAACATCAAAGTACCAACAATTTACATTCTTGGCGACACCACCGACATTGCATATTATAATGGTATGGACGACTACAACCAAATTAATAATGTGCCCGTTGCCGCCTGCAATTTGCCGGTTGGCCACGGCGGAACCTATCGTGAGCCTCATGGTGGCGAGTTTGCGGCAGTTGCCACCGCTTGGCTGCAATGGCAACTAAAAAACGATGCCGAAGCCGCCCGAATGTTTGAAGGCGAAAACTGCGGAGTATCACAACGCAAAGGCTGGCGCATCGAAAAAAAGAACATCGATTAGCAAAAATTTTGATGATTTGACAAATTGGTGAATCGGACAATCAAAAATCCGATTCCCTTTTTTTGTACCAATACCTAACACCCGACCCATAACACCATTAATCAACATATTATAAGTATTGCCGTAAAAAAATCAACAAAAAAAGCGTATCACAAAATTATTTATACCTTTGGCACTTGTTTGTGTGGAAAATGAATACGCGTATTTTTTTATGAAAAAATTATTAATACTATTTATAACCATACTTTTCGCAACTCCAGAAATCGCTAATGCACAAGCAGATAGATGGAAACGAACCCGTTATGAATTACTTGGCGGAATGGGTATTTCGGCATTTGTTGGCGAACTTGGTGGTAAAAACGGCGATAAGCAAGGACACTTTTTTAACGACTTCGATTTTATGTCGCAACGCTTTGTATTGACAGGCGGCATGCGCTACAAAATCTTAAATCCATTAGCTGTCAAAGGCTCATTATCGTATGCGATGCTAGCCGGTAGCGACAAACGCACTGAAAACAAATACCGTGAAGATAGAAACCTGCGCTTCCGCACCAATTTGTGGGAATTGGAATTCCAATTGGAATATTCGATTTTACCAGAACCCATCAACTATCGCGCATCGCGCCGCCGTAAATTCTCGTGGCGCAGCACCATACAAAAAACCAACATCTACGTATTTGCTGGTTTGGGCGTATTCTACTACAACCCAAAAGCCAAAGACAACGGCGAAGGTGGCACAGGAAAATGGGTAGCACTGCAACCTCTTGGCACTGAAGGTCAAGGACTTATGGAAGGCCGGAAAAAATATTCGCGCATTGCACTCTCATTCCCATTCGGATTAGGCGCCAAATACCCGATATCACGCACAATGAGTGTAGGCTTAGAATTTGGACCACGATACACCACCACCGACTACATAGACGATGTCAGCACAACCTACGTTGACAACGATTGGTTGGCAAGCGTCAACCCACAGGCCGCTCGCTTGGCCGACCGCAGCGTTCAGAGCAACGACGACAACGACCCCCTGCCAAACGTAAAATATGGACCGGGCGACCAACGAGGCGAAGCAAAATTCAACGATTTTTATATGTTTACCGTAGTTTCTGTAACATATAAATTAAAAACAGGACGAAACGGATTACCAAAATTCTGATATTTTTGATAAATTTGTATTCCACTATGCAATATAAAATACTAAAACGGTCAATATTAGTAATTCTCATAATTGGGATATGCACACCGATAGTTTCGGCGCAAAAGAAAAAAACAACAAAGTGGAATGCACGCAAATATGAGGCTCATATAGGCTTAGGTTTAACAAACTTTATGGGCGACATCTGCTCGCCACGCAAAACTGACGCCTTTGTTTGGGTGGTGCCATTCAAAACAACAGGCTACACTGCCGATGCAATGCTCAAATACAATCTTGGCGGACGCCATTATGTCGGTTCGTCGGTATTTATGGGATATATGGCTGCCCGCGAAACCATACAAAAACAAACAAAATACTACTACCGCGACGGGATAGCATTCAAATCGTTTTTTACCGAAATATCAGCCCGTTACGAATTTCAAATAATCCGCGAACGCCGTCGCCGCACCATTTATAGACAATTAGGCGAAACCCGACTGAAGAACACCACCTTCCCGTCATACATATTTGCAGGAGCAGGCGGCATCTTCAACATCGGCAACATCTATTGGAACGACGCCAAAGGATTGGAACGCTTTAGCAAAGGCTACATGAATATAGCACCAGTTGTGATGGGCGGTTTAGGCACAAAACTGCGCATCGACCGTAACACCTACATTGGTGTTGAAGCAGGTTGGCGTGTCGCCTTAAGCGACGGCATCGACAACTGCAATGGCAATAAGCCGTACGACGAAAGCAAACCATGGACAAAACATCATTACGGCAAGTGGATAGACCAATATCAGTTTGTAACTGTAAGTTTAGTAGTATCGATGCGTGAAAAACGCAACCACATGCCTAACTTCCGTACAATCAGAAGATAATGTTAAAAAAACTGCTTAAGCAAATCGGGCTTTGCTTACTATTCTACTCTATCAACACCAATGGTTTTGCCGCTGAATTTCCTGAAGGCGATTTAGGCATACAATTAGGCGGAGCTTACTATTTAGGCGATATTAACAAAACCCCATTTCGTGGCACTCGCTTGGCAGGAGGTTTGTTTTACCGGCATAATATGAACCCGCGTTTTTCGGCAAAAGGAATGTTAGCCTACGCCAATCTTTATGGCGACGACTCAAAACACAAAAGCAGCGAGTACCAACTCCAACGAGGCTACTCGTTCAATAAAAACTCATTTAGCCTAATGCTATTAGGTGAATTTAACTTTGTGCCCTACCAATCAGAAGGAAAAATAAAAACGCCATTTGCCATATACCTGCAAGGCGGCTTAGGCGCTATGTGTTTGCCAATTGGCGACTCAAAAGAAATCACACCGACATTGCCATTTGGCTTAGGCGTCAAATTCAACACACAAAAGCGTTTTTCGTATGGCGCCGACATCCTAATGGTAAAAACTTTCACCGACGAAATTGACTATAAAACAGCAAAAACATCAGAAACAAATAGAGTTAAACAACTGACAGTCAGCAGCGGAAAAGATTGGCTCTCATATTTTGGCATTTATTTGTCGTATAAAATCGAATACCCGCAAAAATGTCCTTCATTTAACTAAATTTGCGCGCGAATAACAAAAAAAGTATGTCATTCAAGGATAATATAAATAAAGAGCAACTACCAAAACACATCGCCATAATAATGGACGGCAATGGCAGATGGGCAAAGCAACAAGGCAACGCTCGCATTTTTGGGCACCTCAACGCCATAAAAGCCGTGCGCGATGTGTGCGAAGGCTGCGCTGAATTGGGCGTTGAATACCTCACACTTTACGCTTTTTCAACCGAAAATTGGAATCGTCCCAAAATGGAAGTTATCGCCTTGATGGATTTGCTTGTATCAACAATAAATACCGAAACCGAAACACTAATTAAAAATAATATTCGTTTAAATGCGATAGGAAGGCTTGCCGATTTGCCAGAAAAGGTGTCAGCAAAATTGAGCGAGGCTATTGAAAAAACAAAAAACAACACCAGAATGACACTGACATTGGCGTTGAGTTATAGCTCAAAGGTTGAACTGACCGATGCTATAAAACAAATCGCAGCCGATGTTGAATCCGGGAAAACTAAAGTTGAAAGCATTGACAGTCAGCTTATTAGCAGTTGTTTATATACCAGCAATATGCCCGACCCCGATTTGCTAATCCGCACAAGCGGTGAGTTGAGAATCAGCAATTTCATGTTGTGGCAATTAGCTTATACCGAGCTATATTTCACCTCAACACTTTGGCCTGACTTTGATAAAGAAGAACTCTACAAAGCAATTGCCGACTATCAACAACGCGAGCGACGATTTGGCAAAACAAGCGAACAATTAAATTAGTGCATTGAAAATTACAACAGATGAGAAGTAAAATAATAGTTGCTATTGCGCTTATACTGAACAGTTTACAACTATTCGCACAAACAACTTCTGATATTAAGATTGACTATTCGCGCCCAAAGGAGTACGAGATAGGCGGAATATCAGTTTCAGGTGTTAAATATCTGAACCAGACCGTATTAGTAAACCTGTCAGGATTACAAGTTGGGCAAAAAATAACCGTACCGGGCGACGACATCACGCACGCTCTCAACAAACTTTGGAAACACGGACTTTTTGGCGATGTGCAAATTTACGTAACCAAAATCGTTGACGACAAAATCTACTTAGACATCTATTTAAAAGAACGCCCACGCCTGTCAAAAGTGGAATTTTCGGGCATCTCAAAATCACAAGGCGACGACCTGCGCGACGAAATTAAACTTACGCGTGGCAGCCAAATAACCGACGATATGATAAGTTCGGCTAAAAAGAAAATAAAAGAATTTTATGTTAAAAAAGGCTTTTACGATGCGCAAATATCCGTTAAACAGATTGATGACAGCGTAATGCCAAACACAGTCATTCTTCAATTTAACATTAAAAAGAACAGCCGCATAAAAATAAAATCAATAACCTTTGAAGGCAACACAGTAAACGCTATAGCTGGAAAGGGTTTGTTATTTGCTAATTATGGTGGCACACCATTCAATTTCAACAATGTGAC
>CALBPW010000390.1 GCA_937899145.1 uncultured Bacteroidota bacterium | reverse complement strand
ATCCCGTGACTGCACCGTTCTCAATGGCCTTATAGCCCTTGACCACGCCGTTTTCAGTACATCAACGCACACGCCACCTCAACGCCCGCTGGCGACCGCAACGAGGCCATCGCACTTAAGGAGGTTTTTGGACAATTCAATCCATACATCACCTCAACAAAATCAATGACAGGCCACGAGATGTGGATGGCTGGCGCAAGCGAGGTTATCTACTCAACACTGATGATGAACAGCGGATTTATTGCGCCAAACATCAATCTTGAAGAACCCGACGAAGCCGCCATCGGACTTAATATTCCAAACTGCCGTGTCGATGTGGAGTTTGACACCTTTCTGACAAACTCATTCGGCTTTGGAGGAACCAACTCATCGCTTATAATCAGAAAATTTAAATAAACATGATTGAAATGACCAACGAAGAAATCATCGCAAAAATCAACGAAACTCTTGCCGAGGAGTTTGAAGTAGATATTAACATAATCAAACCCGACGCCCCGCTAATGGAAACATTAGAACTCGACAGCCTCGACTTGGTTGATGTGGTTGTTTTGGTTGAGCAAAATTTCGGTTTTAATGTTACAGGTGAAGATTTTGCAAAAATTCGCACGTTTCAAGATTTCTACAACCTTGTGATTGAGCGCACGCAAAAATAATCCACAATGGCCAATTGGGAAGGAAAAACACGCGGCGGCAGTTTCGGTTACTTATTCTTTATCGGCTTGATAAAATACATTGGCATTCGTGCAGCCTACGTGTTTCTGGCTTTTGTTGTGGTCTATTTTATTCCGTTTGCGCCAAAAGCCACAGCGTGCACTTGGCGATATGCTCGCAAAACCTTAAAACAAAGCCGGTTAAAATCGATAGGATTGTTATTTAGAAATTACTATAGGCTTGGGCAAACGCTTATCGACAAAATCGCCATAAATAGCGGATTGACAGATAAATACGAATTCAAATTCGAACATTACCAAGAATTTCTTGACGTGTTAAACAGCCAGCAAGGCGTGATAATGATGGGCGGCCACATTGGCAATTGGGAAATTGGCGCACCCTTTTTTGGCGACTATGGCAAAAATATCAACATTGTAATGTACGATGCTGAATATCAGAAAATTAAAGATATTGTAGAGAAAAATACTGCCAACCGCAACTACAAGATAATCCCCGTCAACAACGATACTCTGACGCATGTTTTTCAAATATCTGAGGCCCTTAACAATCATGAGTATGTCTGCTTTCAGGGCGACCGCTACGTAAATGCCGACAAACTGCTGGCTGCAACATTTATGGGGCGCGAAGCCAAATTTCCGGCAGGACCATTCTTGTTGGCCTCACGGTTAAAAGTGCCAGTTGTCTTCTACTTCGCAATGCGCGAAAAACCAATGACTTACCATTTCCGCTTCACCCTTGCGCAACCCGTCAGCCGCACCCGCGGCAGCAAACCCGAGCAAGCCTTGTTGGAGCAATATGTAACCAATTTTGAGCACATCTTGACCGAATACCCCGAACAATGGTTCAATTATTATGAGTTTTGGAAAGAAAATGAAAATTGATAAACCTGATTTTTCAACCTCAATTTATCATCAATAGCGTTCATTATTTACAAATCGGAAAATGGATTTTTCGTGTCTGAAAGCTGAAAAACCGCTATTGGACAAACTTTGTTTTTTATCTGTTTGATAATCTATTTAATCAGGATAAATAATTGAAAACAAGAGTGTTATCTCTGCCAAAAAACTTATCAACACCCACGCTAAATACCGCGTCAAAAACTATCTTTAACGGCATAAAATTATACCATTATGTTTTTAGTTTTTGATACCGAAACAACAGGTTTGCCGGCAAAATACAATGCGCCACTTACCGATTTTGACAATTGGCCACGTCTTGTCCAACTTGCTTGGCAATGCCACGATGTCAATGGCAAGTTTCTTTTCGCAAAAAATTTCGTAGTGAAACCCGAAGGCTTTAAAATTCCGCTCGAAGCTACTTTGGTGCATCATATTTCAACCGAAAAAGCCATCGAGATTGGTCATAATCTGGAAGACGTGCTTCAAGAATTTTCAGCCGATGTTCAAAAATCGAACGTTGTAGTGGGGCATAATGTCGAATTTGACTTGAAAATTGTTGGCTGCGAGTATCTGCGCCGCCAATTGCCAAATGTTTTAGAATCGGCTAAAACTCTGTGTACCAAGGTTGAAAGCACCGATTTTTGCGCCATCTTGCAAAAAGGCAAACCCAAATGGCCAACGCTAACTGAACTGCATCAAAAACTTTTTGGAACTCCGTTCGAAGATGCTCACAACGCGGCAGGCGATGTGATTGCCACCTCTCGCTGCTTTCTCGAACTTATCCGTCTCGGCGTTCTTAAAGCCGACAAACTGAATGTCAGTGACGCTGATATTCAGGAATTTATACGCTGCAATCCTAACCCTATAGAGCCAGAAAAAATCGAATTTGAACAATTTGAAGCGCCAAAAGTCGACGAAACAATTCTTTCTCCTGCAACCGAGCAGAAACAGATTGATTTAAAGGATATTACCTTTACTCACTTGCACGTCCACTCACACTATTCTATTCTTGATGGAATGTCGAAAGTGCCCGACCTTATCAACAAGTGTATGGCGAACAATATGCACGCAATGGCTCTAACCGACCATGGTAATATGTTTGGTATCAAAGATTTAGTTGATACCGCCGGCAAGGTTAATGGCGCGCCTAAAAAAAAGGTGAAAGAGTGTCAAGAGGAAATTGACAAGGAAACCGACGAA
>CALBPW010000389.1 GCA_937899145.1 uncultured Bacteroidota bacterium | reverse complement strand
GGGATTCGTTGGCTCGTGGAGGTAAGCACTTTGAAGGCTATATGAAATTGCTTGCAAAGAATGGAAAAGATATTTGGACAATGTCAACCTATACTTGCGTGCGTAATAGTATGCAAAACGTCGAAAAAATCTTGTTCCTCGGCATCGATACAACCCAGCAGCAAGAGCAGAACCTTGACCACGAAAGCCAAATTAAAGCAATCAACGAGTCGAGTATAAAGGTTGAATATGTGCCAAGTGGCCGTATGATAAATTGCAATCAGAAATTTATCGACATAATGGGCTATAGTACTGAGGAACTGAAAGATTATAGCGTATTCAACTTTATGGGCGAAGATGAACAAAACGATTTTGAGGCTATCTGGAATAATGTGATAACAGGGCAATCGTTCCAAGGACAATCAAAATTTATAGCTGCTAATGGCGATATAAAATGGTTTGAAGTCACATATACGCCTGTATATAATATGTATGACGAAATCTCGAAAGTGATTTCGATTGCGCATGATATTACCGAGCAAAAAAATATGGAACTTCTTACTAAACAACAAAATGAGTTGTTGAAACAACAAGAAGTTGAGTTGAAAGCGAAGGAAGCCGATTTGCAAGAGAAATTGGCTGAAGCGCGTCGCGAGGTTAAGGCACAATTCCAAGAAGTTGAAAAGATTAAAGTCCGCAACGAAAAAACATTGGAAGGTGTTCATGATGCTGTTGTTACTATCAATCAGGCAGGCGATATTGAGTTTTTCAACCGTGCAGCCGAACGTCTTTGGGGCTATTTGCGCCAAGATGTTTTGGGCAAAAATATCAAAATGCTATTCCGAAAATACAATCAAGACGACCCCAACGAGTTTATGGTCAGCTTGTTGCACCCTGATAAACGTAAAGTTGAGGGCATCAGAAAAGAAGAGAAGATTTTGGCAAAAGACGGAACTGAAAAGCGCGTAATAATACTGCTTGCAGGCGCAAAAGTTCAGAACGAATATACTTACACCGCTTTCATACAAAATATGGAAGAAGAAACCGCATAAAAAGCAATAATTAATGATGCGAAAGCCATTTTTGCTTTGTTGGATTCTGTGTTTGTGTGTTTTAAGTTCATGCTGCGATAGAGAAAAATTTATGACATCGTCAGATGCTGAATTGTCGTTTTCTGTCGATACTCTGAAGTTTGATACCGTTTTTTCGGCTATTGGCTCTGCTACACGCCATTTCCTCATCTATAATCGGAACAAAGAAGCTGTGCGGACATCGGTGTCGGCTCAAAGTAAATATTTTAGATTGAACATTGACGGTGTAGCAACTAACACTCTTAACAATTTGGAAATCAGAGGAAAAGATAGTGCCTATGTGTTTGTCGAGGTTACAATTGATCCGCAGAATAGCGATACACCAGTTTTGGTTCTCGATTCGATAGAATTTATGACAAATGGTAATATGCAAAATGTTAAATTACAAGCATTTGGGCAAGATGTCAACCTTTGTGCTGATTCGATAACCGGCATTGAGCATTGGACTTGCGGCAAGCCTTATTTAATCAAAAAATCGGTGGTGGTAGATTCGGCAAGTGTGCTCAATATTGACGCCGGCACAAAGATTTATTTTGGAAGCAATTCGAGTTTGATTGTTAACGGACGGTTGCACGTAAATGGAACAGCGGAGCAACCTGTCGTTTTTCAGAGCGACAGGCTTGAGAAATATTATGAAAACAAACCAGGGCAATGGGGCGCATCGTATCGCGTTGATGGCGAATTGTCTTATTTGGGCAATATCCATTTTTTTGAGGGAAGTAGCGGAAATACAATTGATTATGCCATCATTAAAAATGGTACAAAGGGTATTCAAATAAATAGTCATGTAGGCGATGAACTGACGTTAAAATTATCGAACTCAATAATAGAAAATATGGCGATTGCAGGTATTTATGCGCAAACAGCTAATTTATTGGTTTACAATACGGTAGTTGCCAATTGCGGATATTATACTGCAGCATTGTTGCAAGGTGGAAATTACGAATTTGTGCACACTACATTGGCAAATTATGGTAGTCATACTTCACCATCGGTATTTTTCAATAATTGTTATACAACGGGTGGTGAAACTTTTGTTTACGATTTCAACGCTCATTTTGTAAATAGCATTATATGCGGTTCTCTTTTTGAGGAACTGTTTGTAAATAAACTAAATACTGATACAACAGAGTTTAAATGTCAGTTTGATAATTGTATGCTAAAAGTGAGCAAACGTTTTGATGTAAATGATACGACAATTTATCATAATGTAATTACAGATATTCAAAGTTTGCCACGGTTTGTAAATGCAGCCGACGGCGATTATCATCTTGATACACTATCGGCGGCAAAAGATTGCGGAAAATTTTTGAATGTCATTGAATATCAATTAGATTTAGATGGTAATCGGCGCGATAGTCTGCCTGACTTAGGCGCGTATGAACGTATTGAATAATGAAGCGGATAATGTTATCGGTGTTAGGCATTGCAATGGCGGTGATTGGTGTTTCGCAAAACAACCAGCTGCCAGACGATTTGCGCGTAACAATTGAAGCCGGCCGCTATTTGCGTATTATGTTTTACAACTGTGAAAACTTTTTTGATACCGATGATGACCCACTAAAAAATGATGATGAATTTACTCCTGACGGTGAAAAACATTGGACAAAACAACGCTTTTACACCAAGCGCGCACAAATAGCACAGGTTATAACTGCCATTGGCGGTTGGACCTCCCCCGATATAGTGGGACTATGCGAAATAGAATCGCATTATGTGATGGAAAGTCTTGTAAATCAATCAAATTTGCGTAATCTTGGTTATGCTTACCTTCATAAAGAATCGCCTGACGCACGTGGTATTGATGTCGCATTACTTTATCAGCCGAAACGATTTAAACCATTCAAAGTCAAGTATATACCTGTGAATGTGCAAAAAAGCGGGCGTGGCACTCGCGACATCTTAATGGCTTCTGGCACAACAATTAATGGCGATACTCTGCATATTTTTGTAAATCATTGGCCGTCGCGGTGGGGAGGACAAACAGAAACTGACGGGTTGCGTCGTAGTGTGGCTGCAATTGTGCGCGCAAAAGTAGATTCGCTGACAACCATTAATAAGCGTGCTAATGTGTTGATAATGGGAGATTTGAACGATTATCCAAATAACAATAGCGTTTGTGTTGATTTGCGTGCGCAAACTGATTTTACAACAATTAACGAAACTGAACTTTATAATTTAGCATATTATATGCAATTTGTAAAAGGTTATGGCACACATAAATACGATGGCTTTTGGGGGATTCTCGACCAGATGATAATCTCAGGTTCGTTGCTTGACGGTCAAGGAAATTTGTACACTACAAAAGATGATGTCCATGTCTTCAATCCACCGTTTTTGCTTGAAAAAGACGAAGCAAATATCGGTTATAAACCATATCGTACTTATTTGGGCTACAAATATTTAGGTGGATTTTCCGACCATCTGCCAGTCTTTTTAAATATTTATCGAAATAAATAATTATGAAAATAAAATGTTTACTAACTAAATGCTTGGTATTCATAGCGTTTGTAGTTGATGCGCAAACATCTGATTCGGTGGTAACGCTACTTTTTGCAGGCGATATTATGGGGCATGATGCTCAAATTGCAGCGGCTCGAAACGATTCTACCGACACATACGATTATTTTGATTGTTTCAAATATGTAAAGCCATACGTCGAAAAAGCTGATTTTGCCCTTGCAAATCTTGAAGTTACATTGGCAGGAGAGCCGTATAAAGGTTATCCGCAATTTTCGTCGCCCGATGAGTTGGCAGTGGCGGTAAAAGATTGCGGATTCGATGTTTTGGTAACCTCAAACAACCATACTTGCGACCGCGGTAGAGTGGGCGTGGTGCGGACACTTGATGTTCTTGATTCACTGAAAATTACGCATACTGGTACTTTTCATGATTCGGCTGAATATTGGGCTAACTATCCGCTTATGGTTGAAGTTAAAGGCCTAAAATTGGCAATTTTGAATTACACTTATGGTACAAACGGTTTGCCAACCCCACGTGGTACAATTGTAAACCGCATTGATAATAAACAGATTGTTAATGATATAGCAATTGCGAAACAGAAAAGTCCAGACTTGATAATAGCCTGTATGCATTGGGGAATAGAATATGATACAGTGCCTGATTCAAATCAGATATACCTTGCCAATCTGCTTAAATATCATGGAGTTGATTTGATTATAGGTTCGCATCCGCATGTGCTTCAACCAATGGAAATGGATACCGCCAACAATCAATTGTTGGTTTATTCGCTTGGTAATTATGTTAGTGCGCAGCGTACAGCCCCGCGCGATGGTGCTGCGATGGTTAACGTTAAACTCACAAAACGAGAAGGACTGAAACCAAAAATTGAAGCTGATTATCAGCTTACTTACGTTCATTATCCAAAGGTTGGTAATAAGAGATTGTTTTACATAATGCCAATAGCGGATATTGAGAATGGCATAATAACTGAAATTCCGAATGCCACCAATTGGGGACGAATGCAACAGTTTGCAAAAGAGGCTCGTGAGGTTTTAGGCAGAAACAGAAATGTGAACGAAAGGTAAGGTGAATATATCTGCGTAGTTTAGACCCACCATTAATGTGCTGGTTTTTAAACAAAAAAAAGCGGAGTCGCAATAATGGATTTCCGCTTTTTTCTATTCAGATTTTAATTATCAATTTACTTTTTCATCACACTTTTTCCAATCACACTGTCGCCTCCACATTCCAAACAAATGCCCGCACGCCAACTTCTTTGTTGCGGTTGTCGAGGCGTTTGATGCGGCTGAGTAGTTCGGGGACAATCTCATCGTCAACAATGGTTATTATTGCCGAGTTCATCTCAGGCCAAGTGTGAGTGCCGCGGCGCGGCTCGCCGTCAACAGAGCCTTGTCCTTGCACATTTTCCCAATAGGTGAATCCTTTTATGCCGAGGCGGTCGAGCAGATACTCAACACGCTCGGTATTTGCTTGATTATAAACTATAAATACTGCTTTCATTTTTCAATTTGTTTGTTGGTTACACGACTGTCGTAAACTGAATCTTCGTCCATATCGTAGAAGATGAACGATTGGCGGATTTCTTCTTCTTTATCGCGCTCGCCGTGTTTCGACATTATTGCGTAAAGAACTGGCACAACAAGCAGAGTAACTACTGTTGACACTAACAAACCGCCAATAACCACAATACCCATTGGTATCCACATTTCAGAGCCTTCTGATGTGCTCAATGCCATTGGCAGCATACCAAGTATGGTGGTGGCGGCTGTCATTAGCACAGGGCGCAAGCGCGATTCGCCAGAAAGGGCGATGGCGAAACACTGGGCGATAAAATTTGCATGAGACCCGACAAGGCTAACAGGCACGGATTCATATGCGGTGCCACAGGCACGGGCAAATCGGTAACACTCAAGGTGCTTGCCGAAAGCTTTTCGGATCTGGGCGTGCCGGTATTCATGTCTGATGTGAAAGGTGATATGGCAGGCATTGCGGTGCCCGGAGACGACGGCGAGGGCATGCAGAAGAGGATCGATCGCTTCGAAATAAGGGATGATTTCAGCTACCGCGGCTTTCCGGTATCGGTTTTCGATATTTACACAGAAAAGGGCACACCACTCCGCACCACGGTGCCTGAGATGGGGCCTGTGCTTTTCAGCCAGGTGCTCGATCTC
>CALBPW010000388.1 GCA_937899145.1 uncultured Bacteroidota bacterium | reverse complement strand
ATGCGAGCATTGCAACCGGCGACGATTATGTTAAACCACTCATCGGACTTTTCAAACATCGCAGCGCATAAGTATAAGTCAATGAACAAAATATCTAACTTACTGAACTAATGAAACATACAAAGTCGAAAATCGCATTAACGGCAGCATTGCTACTATTGGCGGCAGGCGCGTGGGCGCAGGTAAATGTGGCAGCCCGCATCGACACCGCCATGATGCTCATTGGCGACCAGACCAACATCAGGCTCGAAGCCTCGTTCCCGCAAGGCTACTCGGTAACAATGCCCATTTATGCCGACACCGTTATCCGCAAATTGGAGGTTGTTGAGGCCGGCCGCGTCGATACAGCGATGGTCGATGGCATAATCCATCTGCAACAAACGTATGTGGTAACTTGCTTCGACAGTGGCTGGTATATGATTCCGCAGCAGCCGTTTGCCATTGTCCAGCCCGATGGCTTCACCGACACCATATTTTCCGACGCAATGTACTTTGGCGTGCAAACAATGCAGCTCGACACCGCAAACCCCAATGCCATAACCGACATAAAACCACTGCAAGAAGCACCTTTCAAGTTTAACGAATTGAAACCCTATCTTAAAATTGGTGGTTTAGTGCTGCTTGCATTAGCTGTTATCGGATTTGTTATCTATGTGATAATCAGGCGTAAACACAATAAACCGATATTTTCAGCACCAAAGCCGCAAGAGCCGGCACACGTTATCGCCTTGCGCCAACTTGATTTGCTCCGCGAACAGAAACTGTGGCAACGCGGACTGGTCAAAGAGTACTACTCGTCGCTGACCGACATTGTGCGCACCTACCTCAACGGGCGATTCAACGTGCAGGCAATGGAGAGCACCACATCGGAGACAATGCGGATGGTTAAATTGGTTGCCGAGATTGATATGAGCCAGCGTGCCGGATTGCAACAGCTACTCGAACGCGCCGATTTTGTTAAATTCGCCAAAGCCCAAACCGATGCCGGCGAAAACGAATTGAGCTTCGACTTTGTCGAAAAATTCGTACTCGCAACCAAGCCCGTCGAGCAACTCCACGACGACGACGAAAATCAGGAATCAAAACAGGAATAGAAAATGGAAAACATAACATTCAATAATCCTAACTTGCTGTATTTGTTGCTTTTACTGATACCACTAATTGCATGGTACGTGTGGAAGCAGCGCGATATGGACACATCTATCAGATTATCAACACTTAACGGATTCAGAAAAGCGCCACGCACCTACAAATGGTACTTGCGCCACGTGCCATTCGCATTGCGCACACTTGCAATCGCCATATTTATTGTTGCCATTGCGCGCCCGCAATCAACCGACAATTGGAGCTCGTCAACAACTGAGGGCATCGATATTGTGGTGGCACTCGACATATCGGGCAGTATGCTGGCAGAAGATTTTAAGCCAAACCGGCTCGAAGCCGCCAAAAGCGATGCCATAAAATTCATCTCGGGACGCCCCAACGACCGCATCGGATTAGTTGTTTTTGCAGGCGAAAGTTTCACTCAATGTCCGCTCACAACCGACCACGCCGTACTTATCAACCTGATAAACGACGTGAAAAGCGGAATGATTGAAGACGGAACAGCCCTTGGCGTAGGATTGGCCAACGCTGTAAGCCGATTGAAGGAGTCGTCGGCAGCCAGCAAAGTTGTAATTCTGATGACCGATGGTGTCAACAACCGAGGCGAAATTCCGCCACTCACCGCCGCCGACATTGCGCAGGCACTTGGCATCCGCGTTTACACAATCGGCATTGGCACACAGGGGCAAGCACCCTACCCATTCACCGACGCTTTCGGCAACAAACATTACCAAAATGTTGATGTTGAGATAGATGAAAATGTACTATCACAAATTGCAAGCCAAACCGACGGGCGATACTTCCGCGCCACCAGCAACAAGCGATTGCAAGAAGTTTACGAACAAATTGACAAACTTGAAAAATCGAAAATCGAAACAAAAGAATACAGCAAAAAAAACGAACAATACCTGTCGCTTTTGCTTGCCGGACTTGCACTATTGGCCATCGAACTGCTGATGCGAAACACTATACTGCGAACAACTAATTGATTTATAACTGAATATATTGACAACTCTATAAAACACCAACACCTAATAAACTAAAAACAATGTTTCAATTTGCTAATCCACAATACCTTATATTTCTGCTATTAGTACCCGCGCTGTTGCTGATATTTATAGTAGGCAGGGTAGTCCGCCGTCGCGCACTGCAAACTTTTGGCGACGACAATTTAGTTCGCGGTTTGATGCCCGACACATCGGCATCGCGCCCATGGATAAAAATCTCACTTGCACTAATTGCCTTAACATTAGTAATAATTGCCACAGCAGGTCCGCAATTCGGAACCAAATTGCGCGAGGTTAAACGCACTGGTATTGAGCTTGTTGTGGCTCTCGATGTGTCGAATAGTATGCTTGCCGAAGACATCACTCCAAACCGTCTGGAAAATGCAAAGCGCGCAATATCGAAAATGATTGACGGACTGAAAGATGACAAACTTGCACTCATAGTTTTTGCAGGCGACGCTTTTGTTCAGCTGCCCATGACAAGCGACTACACAGCCGCCAAAATGTTTCTGTCAACCATCAGTCCGGCACTTGTAACAAACCAAGGAACAGCCTTGCAAAAAGCCATCGAGCTTGGTGTAAAATCGTTCACACCGGGCGACGAGAAAAATAAAGCCATCGTAATAATAACCGATGGCGAAGACCACGAAGGCGACCCCGTTGCCGCCGCAACCAAAGCCAACGAGCAAGGAATCACAATCCACATGATTGGCATGGGACTGCCACAAGGCGCGCCAATCCCGACAACCAACCGCAATGGGCAACGCGACTACCGCACCGATGCGCAAGGCTCGGTTGTAATCTCAAAACTTGAAGAAACAACAGGTTCATTTGATAAAACAATGGATGCAGAAAGACCGGAAAATGCAGTAAAACCAGAAAAAAGGGATTGGTGGGTATGCGGAAC
>CALBPW010000387.1 GCA_937899145.1 uncultured Bacteroidota bacterium | reverse complement strand
CAGACGTGTGCTCTTCCGATCTAAAGTTATTTTCAGAAATATCTTTAAAACAGAAGTTTACGATAAATTTCAGGAGGAATTGAAAAATGAATGTAACGAGCTAAATCGTAATCTTGAGAATCTGAAACTTCGCATTTCGCAGTATGTTGAAGGCATTGTAATTGAGAATTTTACTGATGATGATAAAGCGTCGTGGGAGAAAATTATGCAAAGGCTGCAAGGCCAAATTGATATTGATAATCAGTTGAAAATCAATTTAGAGCAGGAACTGTCGGAATTAAGGAAAAAGGAAGAACTATTAAATGAGAATTTACGGAAAATATCAAAATATGAAAATGATATTAAATTGTTGAACGATAAATTGTTACAATTAAATCAGAAGCAAGAGTTGCTCAAAAAACTTGAAATTGAAAAAGTTGATGCCGAAGCGCGGAAACCAGAGGCAAAAAGCAAAAACGACCGCGCCGCGCAAATAAAAAATGTTCTGCCGAAATACGACCAGTTGTATGTTACTGAAACTCAGTTAAAAAACATCGTTGCCAACTTGCAAAAGGCAAACAACGAAAAACTGGCAAATGAGCGCAACATTGAGAATCTGAAAACCAATATCGATGTTTTGCAAAAAGAATATGCCACTCTTGAAAATGTTGAAACACAAAAAGTTAAATTAGAAGCTGAGCGAAAGGAATTGGAACTAAAAGTTGCTGATTTAATTGATTTAGAGAAAAATAAAGCCAGTTTGCAACACGAATTGTCTGAATTGGAAAGATACCGAAACGGATTAAATGATAGAATTAAATTATGTGACGCACAACGTGCTGATTATGAGGAAAAACACAATTTTTTCATTCGCTCGCAAGCTGGAATTTTGGCTCACAATTTAAAGGATAATGAGCCTTGCCCGGTTTGTGGTTCAACGCATCACCCTAAACCTGCGGTTTTGGTTGGCGGTTCGCCACTGAAAAAGGAGGAAATTGACGAATTGGAAAAGAAATATAAGGAAACCGAAGCGTCGGTGAATAAAGGAATGCAGGTTTGCATTAGTCAAAAAGCAAAATGCGAAAACCTTGAAACCAACTTGAAAAAGCAACTCGAGAAATTATTTCCTGCAAATTGGCAAACCGTTGTTGATGAGCGAATTACAAACGAAAAGTCAGCAGCGGAAAATCGTCTGAAAATTATCAATAATGAACTGAAGAGAGTACAGGCCGGCATTGACAGGCGGACAAAACTTTCAACTGAAATTGTTCCGCAATCACAAAAGCAACTTGATGATGCGCAAAAAGCTAACGAATTGTTGTTGAATAAGATGGCAGAATTGAACAATAGTCAGTCAGCGGCAATGGCGCAACTTGAAACCACCAAAAAAGATTTGGAATTTGAAAATAGAATTGCCGCGCAAACCGAAATTTCGCGACTTGAAAAGGAATCTGCCATAATAGATAATCTAATTGCTTCAACCACAAAACAATACAACGATTACATCGCAGACATTTCTACCATCAATGGGCAAATCATCGAACTTAAAAATCAAACTAAAGATGGTTGCGACATCGATAAAAATGAAATGCTACAACAAAAACAACTTGTTGAAAATGAGCAAAAAAAGAATGACGAACAATCAAAAAGAATTTTTACACGCTTGCAAGTCAATCGGAATGCGTCAAGCAGCATTAAGCAAAATATCGAGCAATATTTGGCATTAGAAAAGGAGTTTAGATGGAAAAATGATTTAGCGCGTACAGCAAATGGGAATCTGACTGGAAAACAGAGAATTAAGTTTGAAACGTATGTGCAAATGTCGTACTTCGACCGCATTATTGCCCGTGCCAATACTCGTTTTATGGTGATGTCGAATGGCCAATACGAACTTAAGCGTACCGAGGTCGCAGCCAACAATCAATCGCAATCAGGGCTCGACCTGAGTATTATCGACCATTACAACGGGACAGAGCGTGATGTCAAAACATTGTCGGGCGGTGAGTCGTTTAAGGCATCGCTGTCGCTTGCACTTGGACTAAGCGATGAGATTCAATCAAATGCCGGTGGTATTCAGCTCGATACAATGTTTGTTGACGAAGGGTTTGGCTCACTCGACAGCGAATCGCTTGAGCAGGCATTGAAAGCTCTGGGCAGTTTAACCGACGGCAATAGGCTTGTGGGCATAATATCGCATGTTGACGAATTAAAACGGATTGAAAAACAAATAGTTGTAACTAAAAATGGTGCGGGAGGCAGTAAAGTGGAAGTTGTAGTTTGACAGCTAATTATCGGATTGTTTTTAATCGGTTTAATCTGATAAAATCTAATTCTTTTAAATTCTGAACTTTCAACCTTAAACTTGTTCAACTTAAAACATTATTATATGCGTGTCGTAATTCAGCGAGTTAAACAATCAAGTGTTACTGTCAATGGTGAAAAAGTAGCATCAATAGAGAAAGGCTTAATGATATTATTGGGCATTGAGCCTGCCGACACAAGTGCCGATGTTGACTATTTATGTGGCAAAGCGGCACGTCTTCGCATCTTCGACGATGAAAATGGTGTTATGAACAAATCGGTTTGCGATGTTGGTGGCGAACTGCTTGTTGTGTCGCAATTTACGCTGTTTGCCCAAACAAGTCGCGGCAACCGCCCGTCGTACATTCGTGCGGCCCGTCCCGAAATTGCCATTCCGCTGTATGAGGAGTTTGTTCAAAAGATTGAATCGGCATCGGGTATCACCCCGCAAACCGGGCAATTTGGCGCAATGATGGACGTTGAACTGATAAACGACGGTCCTGTTACTATCATCATAGATAGCAAAATGAAGGAGTTTTGAGAGTGAGAAAAAAGGTTCAAAGGCGAAAACCTAAAAGTTATATATAACGATTGTTGTATCTCGCCCGGTTGCTATAGTTTTATCTAATCTGCTCCAATTTAGTGACTAACGACTCAACAAACTCTGTAAGAGGCTTTTTCAACATCATTTTCATAAGCGGATTGACATCAGCGTCAAGGGTTACTTTTACGGCCGATTCGGTTATGTTAAATTCTTTTAATTGAATCCACATTTTAAATTGAAAAGGACCGGGTTCTGAGTTTTCCATTTTTAGCAGTTTGTTTTCTTGTCGCTCAACAATTTTCATTCCCATTCTGCCAGCATTTGCAATTGTGAAGGAGCATGAGTCGGGAGTAGTTTGCACATCGGTTATTTTGTCGTTGGGCGGCAACATTGTGGTGTTTATATGGCTAAAATCTGAAATTAGCGAGTACACGCGCTCGGGCGTTGCATAGATGCGACCATGTCGGCTTTCAATTCTCATAGCAAAAATTTTTCGGCAAATGTAATCAAATGACTTAAAAGTAATATCTCACATTTTTATTTGCAATGTGTTGAATTTCAATTTGAAATTGATATTTTTGGTAAATTGTTGTCTTGTCGGTTATTCGACTTGCCGATATTCAAACAAATTATTGTAAAAATACAATGTCGCTTTTTAAAACCATTAAGGGGATTGTTTTCGATGTTTTGCGTATTTTTTATCCGCAACGTTGCTGTGCTTGCGGAAGTGCGCTCTATCGTGGCGAGCATGTGCTTTGTATCAGTTGCATTATGAAGATGCCAAAAACAAATTTTCACAAGCTGAAAGGCAACTTAGTTGAAAAAGCGTTTTGGGGTAGAGTGCCAATTGAGCGTGCCACGTCATATTTCTATTTTGTAAAAGGTAGTGGTTTTCAGCATCTTTTGCACAATTTAAAATATCACAATCACCCCGAAGTCGGCGTTTATATGGGAGAGCAATTAGGGCGCGATTTGGCAACCCAACCCGATTTTTCGCACTTCGATGCCATAATTCCCGTCCCGCTTCACCCTTCAAAACTGCGCAAACGCGGCTATAACCAAAGCGAAATGATTGCTCGCGGACTTTCAAGGGCATTGAAAGCTCCTGTTGATAAAAAAACTCTATACCGGAAAATGTACACTGAAACGCAAACCAAAAAATCGCGCATTGAGCGGTGGGAGAATGTTAGCAATGTGTTTGAAGCCGACCCTGTGAAAATGCTAAACGGCAAACACGTTTTGCTTGTTGACGATGTGCTGACAACGGGCGCTACCATCGAAGGGTGTGCCAATGCGCTTCGCAAACATAATCCAACTATTAAAATCAGCGTGGCGACGTTGGCGTTTGCGCATAATTAGTAAATCGCTGAATTGGTGTTTCAATAATTATCTGACCGGCCAGATATATGGCTAAATAAAAAAAGAGGTCATCATTATATGTTGAATAACCTCTTTTTTTCTCGCGCTTACGGTTGTAAACTTTTTTTGATTTCACGATGCGCAGCGGTCGTGTTGAAATTAATTTGCCATGCTGCGCGATTTCCCGTTCCCTGTCTGCTTTTTTTACAGCATTTAGGTAATCGAGAAAACTTGGATTTTCTTTCTTACCCATAGTTTTATAATTTATAATTAGAATTGCGAAGATATAAAAAACGGCTGATTACCAGCCATTATTTGAATGCGGAAAATCGGAATCAATTGGTAACAAGTGTCATTACACATACGCCGCAACCCTCTTTGCCGTCTTTAAAGTGCATTTTTAGGAAATAAGGACCCGTTTTGCTGCATATAAAATCGAATGCCGGATATTCAGCACCAGTAGTAGGGTTAACGTTTCCTCCACAGGAGCCGCTTATATCGCTTGATAGTTCAACAACAGTGTGTCCGGGTTTTGTCTCGTCGTTGCAAGTAAAAAACCGATAGTGGCTGCCTTTGTTTAGCATCACTGCAAACTTGCCTTCCGACATGCTTTTGCCTTTCATTGCCTCGGTAAAGCGGATACGGAAATGCTTGACATATTTTATAGTAGCGCTTGTTTGTGAACACTTGTCAATAAACGCCTGATCGCATTGGGCATAGCTTGTATTAACGCATAATAGCATTGTTACACAAATCAAGCACAACTTAAATATGGTCTTCATTTTACTGATTTTTTGCTTCTTCTTCAAACGCGTCCAAATCGAGTTTGATTACAAGTTTATCATAAGCAAAGCTAATCTTTTTTTTCAATTTTCCTAAATCATTTGGCGTAAGTCGAATTTTATATGCTGAAAATTCGTCTTGCTCGTATGGAATCACGTTTCCTTCAGCATCAATTGAGTTGGGGTCGTAAAACATTATGATTTCGTCTTTCTCAATTTCGCGTCCAGCCTCAAGGTCGCGCATATCTTGTGGATTTATCAGGATAAGGCCTCCTTTTGCGGGGTCGGCTTTTTCCTCCTGATCTTTCGGAACATACAGTTCTTTCTTCACAAATATTTTTATGAAGTTGCGGTATTTGTCGTCGCGGAAGATGAAGTACATATCGCCAACTGTGTAAGCGTCAACACGGTACAGTTGTTGTTCAAGTTTGCGGCAGCCTTTTGGTGTGGCTGAGCAAGGCACTTCTTCTATCTCGTTTGTTTCAAGGTTGATTTTTTTGAATTTGTTGCGGAATACATCGTAGTTGACATAAAAATGTTCGCCGTCTTCGTCAAAAAAACTATTGTAAAGTTCGCAACGATTGTCGTTTAGTTTGATTTTATATTTTTCGTCCCAAGTGTAAAGGTTGTAGATGTATAAGTAAACAAACGACGCTTTCTCGCCTCGGAATGTCGCTACAAGGTAGTTCCCGTATTCGTCAACAGCCAACTCAAGCACCTCGCTATGTTTAAATTCAGGACCTTTTATGCGGTGCTGAAAACGGTAGCCTGCGGGTACTTCAAATGGCATTATGTTGCCTTGCGCTTGCGCAAATTGTATGCAACTTATTATTAAAGTTGTTATGATTGCAAGTTTCTTCATAGTCCTTTTTTTAAAATTAAAATTATTAAAAAGACGATTAATGTTTGCTTTTTGTTGTTTCAATAGTTTCTTTATTACATAAGTTTCTTAAACAACTCGGTGAATGATGTTTTTGCGTTGATGATATTTTTTAGTTCGCTAACGGCAACACGCTCTTGTTGCATAGTGTCGCGCTCACGTATTGTAACTGTGTTGTCTTCAAGTGTTTGATGGTCAACTGTTATGCAGAATGGTGTTCCTATGGCATCCTGGCGGCGGTAGCGCTTACCGATGGAGTCTTTTTCGTCGTATTGGCAGTTGAAGTCGAATTTGATATCGTTCAGTATTTCGCGCGCTTTTTCTGGCAGTCCGTCTTTTTTGACAAGTGGCATCACGGCTGCTTTTACAGGCGACAGTACTGCCGGCAGTTTCAGAACTACGCGGGTGTCGTTTTCGCCTACAACTTCCTCAGTGTATGCGCCGCAAAGTATGCTCAGGAACATACGGTCAACGCCAATTGAGGTTTCGATAACGTATGGCACATAGCTTTCGTTTAGCTCAGGGTCGAAGTATTGGATTTTTTTGCCTGAATATTGTTGATGTTGGCTAAGGTCGAAGTTGGTGCGGGAGTGGATTCCTTCAACTTCTTTGAAGCCGAACGGCATACGGAACTCGATGTCGGTAGCGGCATTGGCGTAGTGTGCAAGTTTGTCGTGGTCGTGGTAGCGATAGTTCTCGTCGCCCATGCCAAGTGCTTTGTGCCATTTTAAGCGGATTGCTTTCCAATGTTCAAACCACTTCAGCTCTTCGCCCGGACGAACAAAGAATTGCATTTCCATTTGTTCAAACTCACGCATACGGAAGATGAATTGGCGGGCGACAATCTCGTTGCGGAAGGCTTTTCCGATTTGTGCGATGCCGAATGGGATCTTCATACGACCAGTTTTTTGCACGTTTAGGAAGTTGACAAAGATGCCTTGCGCGGTTTCGGGGCGAAGGAAAATTTTCATTGAGCCGTCGGCTGTTGAGCCCATTTCAGTTGAGAACATAAGGTTGAATTGACGAACATCAGTCCAGTTTTTTGTTCCGCTTATTGGGCAAACAATTTCTTCGTCGATGATTATTTGGCGAAGTTCTTCAAGATTGTTGTCGTTCATTGCTTTGGCGTAGCGAGCATGTAGCGCATCGCGTTTAGCTTGATGCTCTTTGCAATGTGCGCTTGTTGCAAGGAATTTTTCTTTATCAAACGAGTCGCCAAATTTTTTGGCGGCTTTTGCAACTTCTTTTGCAATTTTATCGTCGTATTTTGCAATCTGTTCTTCAATCAGCACATCGGCACGATAGCGTTTTTTGCTGTCTTTGTTGTCGATAAGAGGGTCGTTAAAAGCGTCAACATGGCCTGAAGCCTTCCAGATGGTTGGGTGCATAAAGATTGCGGAATCGATACCGACAATGTTTTCGTTCAGCTTAACCATTGCGTCCCACCAATAGCGTTTGATGTTGTTTTTTAGTTCAACGCCGTTTTGTCCGTAATCGTAAACGGCGCCAAGTCCATCATATATCTCGCTGCTTGGAAATACAAATCCATACTCTTTGCAGTGTGCCACTAACTTTTTAAAAACGTCTTCTTGTTGTGCCATAATAAAATGTGTATATTTTTTGAATTGAACGGCAAATGTAAAAAACTAATACTGATTTGCACAATTTTTTTGTGAATTGAAGGGTGGAATGATTAGCCATCTTCCGCTGATACAACTTTCCGCCCCTACAATGTTTTAACAATGGGGCACGCCCCATTGTCATCATGCCCCATTGTTGAAATTATCAATCGTTCACCATCACCCGTTTGGCAACTGCGCCAGTGCGGACAATGTAAATGCCTGTGCCGTTAACGTTGATTTCCGCGCGGACGCGATTCATTGCGTCCCTACAAACCAATTGTCCCATTGCGTTGTAGATGCGGATTTCATCTGTTGCGTTCTCCACAACAATGGTGTTGCCGTGGGCGTAGATTCTTACTTGTTCTTGCCGCTCCGAATTAATACTTGTCGGATTTTCAATATAGTCGGATTCAAAAATGGCGGTTAAAATCAAATCGTCTGTTACTGAAAATCTGTATGGATTGTCGGTTGCATCATTGCTCCATTTAACAAAATGGCTGCCTTGATAGGATGCTGCCACGCATTCGGCAACATCAAGATACGCGAACGTTCCACCACCGCTTACAGTACCCATATTCACATCGTTTTGTGTTACAATAACATTATATTGCTCCTGCTCAAACACTGCCACATACGATGCGTCTGCAAATATTTTGAATGTTCGCGGATTGTCGGCTCGCCCATCGTTCCATTGCACAAAGCGGCAGTGCTCGTTTGGCGTGGCTGTGATGGTTACCGATTCGCGCATTGGGTATGTGCCATCGCCTGAAACAATTCCCATTGCCGCATCAGATGAGGTAAGGCTAACTGTGAACATTGGCATTTCGCTAAAAATGGCTTCAATTGTGCTATCGGACGACACATTAAGAACACGCGGATTAGATGTTACATTGTCGCTCCAACGCACAAAATAGCAGCCGGCAACGTTTTGTGCCGTCAGTACTACTTTGCTGCCATAAGTAAAGATTCCTGTTCCCTCTACTGCGCCTAACAACTTGTTGCAAGTAACCTCAATTCGATGTGTGTCGATGGCAAAAATTGGGGACAGCGTAGTATCGGCATGTAGTGTAAAGGTTTGTTTTTCTTGCGTCGAATTGTTGTTTTTCCATTTTATAAAATGGTGGTGAGGATTTGGAACGGCTTCAACGGTTACTATTGAACCATAGGCATATTGTCCTGTTCCCGACACGTAACCCAATTGATTATTAGGCAATTCGGCAACACTGAAGGTGTCAATAGCAAAGTTTGCAGTAAACATAGTGTCGCTTAAAACGATGATTTGGCGCGGGTTTTGAATCACGCTATCGCTCCAGCTGACAAAATGGTAATGTTCTGCCGCAACGGCCTTCATTGTTGCAACAGTGTTGTATTTTATCAGTCCACTGCCTTCCACATTTCCGTATTCATCGTTATTTGCTTTGATTGACAGATAATTATAGGTTTTTGCGAAAATTGCCGTCAGTGTTGTGTCGTTTAGGAGTAAAACCTTGCGCGAATCAGATGTTGAACCATCGCTCCAACGCACAAAAACAAAATCGTCTTTAGCTTTTACCGAAATTATGTTAGTCGTATTGTAGTTGTGCAGGCCGTCGCCCGTTACCTCGCAGCAATTTTCCAAATTTGTTTTTACTGATATATTATATTGATTGACATCGAATTGAGCCAAAATAGATGTGTCTTGCGTGAGTGTTATTATTCTGGGGTTTGTTGTTTCGCCATCTTCCCATGATGTAAAGTGATAACCATGGTTGGGTGTGGCTAAAATCAGAAGTGAGATGCCGTCGCTATAACAGTTAACTTCGCACGAGACAGAGCCTTTCTGTGGTACGGTGCTTGCTACCGAATATGTGTACACCACATCAAAATTGGCTGTAAGCGTGGTGTCGCCAGCCACTGTAATAACGCGCGGGTTATCGGTGCTGCCATCGTTCCAACTCACGAATTTGCATCCGGTTGAAGGCACTGCCGTAAGTGTCGCTTTTTGGCTTATCATATATTTGCCAATGCCTTCAACACTGCCAAAGCTGATATTGTTAGCTTGTGCCGATACTGTCGCCTCAACAACATTCGCCCCCCATATCACAGTTCCGCCATCTTTGTTCCAATCGGTGTTCCAGCCGGCAGGTTTGCTTGTCGGCATACAATAAATGGTTGCATCGGTGCAGTTTGTAAACACCAATTCGCCCATAGTTGTAACCGTTGATGGCACACTGACTGATGTTAACGCCCAACAATCGCTGAACACGCCATTGCCTAAATATACAACCGATGCGGGAATACTAACCGATGTCAGATTGACACATTCGTTGAATGCGTAATTTCCAATGCTGTCCACTGAGTTTGGAAGAATCAGCGATTTTAAATCGGCACATTCCATAAATGCTCCCGCGTTTATGAGTTTTACTGAGTTAGGAAGTGTTATTGTGGTAAGTCCGCTATTCATAAATGCGCCTTCTCCTATGTAATAGACTGTGTTTGGAATAGAAATTGATTTCATATTGCTGCAATCGTTGAACACGTAATCATCAATTATTGTGACAGACTCGGGCAAACTAATTGATGACAAGCCCGTACAAAAGCCAAATGCGTGCATGCCAATGGTTTGAACCGTGTTAGGAAGTGAAATTGACGACAATTTCCCGCAATGATAAAATGCTCCTTCGTTAATTTCGACAACACTATTAGGAATGTTTGCCGATACCAGATTGACACAATTTTGGAAAGCATATTTCCCGATTTTTGTGATAGTATCAGGTATGGTAACTATCTGCATATTATCGCAATACGCAAATGTGAAATTTGATATGAAATCTATGCCCTCTGGAATGTTAAACACGCCATCAATATCACTGTTTAGGCGTTTAAGTCCGCTGCAATGGTTGAATACACTATTGTCGGTGCTTTTCAGGTTGCTCAATATTTGTATGTTCTCAATATTTGTGCAATTGCCAAAGGCATAAAATGGCAGTCGCTCGGTATTGGTGACAATGACATTTTTGAGCTTTGCCGGAATGTAATAATTGGTATGAATGCCTGTCGTTTCGTCTTTTTTCACGTAGCACTGGTCGGTTTCGAGTGAGCCGTCGTAACTGCTTGTGCCAAATATATAGCCAAAAGGATATTGTGCGTCATTGCTGTTTTTTGCATGTTCTTTGTCGCCCACGAATGGCAATGTTAATGTTTCGAGCGATGAGCAACCCGAAAAAACGCCTGTTTCCATCTCCAAAACCGAGTTCGGAACAACAACTGATTTTATGTTTGTTTTTCCCATAAATGCGTAACTGCTGATTTTTGTAACAGCATATTCGATGCCGTTAATTGTTGTCTTATCCGGAATGCTGACATTATCATCATTTCCTATGTATTTGCATATAGAAGCAGTGTAAGGTTCTGCCGAATTTGTGATTTTCAGTATGTAATCGCCCTGTACAACTGTTCCCCAATATATGGTTCCTCTATTGTAGTTCCAATCTTGAGCGTTGTAGCTGCTATTCCAGTTCCAGCCGGTTGGGCGGCTTGCCGGCTCACAACAAAAAACAATATTGCTGTTACCGAACGCAGCCATACCTATTGTCGTAACTGAGTTTGGTATTGTTACCAATGTCAATCCGCTGCAACCGCTGAACGCATTACTGCCAATGCTTGTTACAGAGTTAGGTATGGCAACCGATGTAAGACCAGTGCAACCTTCGAACGCACTACTACCAATGCTCGTTACCGAATAGGGAATGGTTACAGATGTAAGACCACTGCAACCTTTGAACGCATAAGCATAAATGCTTGTTACCGCATATTCAATCCCATTCGATTCAATTTTTTCAGGGATAACAACATCCGCTTCGTCTCCCAAGTATTTATAAACTGAAACCGCATTTGATTCGGCTGAACTTGTTATTTGATATGCAACGCCGTCTCGCATTATTATGCCCCAAACAACTGACAAATAGTTTTTATTTCCATATTGATTCCAATTGCTGTCCCATCCGTTTGGCCGGCTTGCCGGTTGACAATACACCACGTTGGAGCAATTATAAAACACTTTTTCGCCCATACTTGTTACTGAGTTGGGAATTGCTGCGTACTTTAGCCCACTGCAATTATTAAACGCGTAACCCTCAATGTTGGTAACTGTGTTTGGAATGATAACAGCAGTTAGCCTACTACAGTAACTGAAAGCATATTGCCCAATGCTTGTAACCGAATTGCCGAACTCCACCGAAGTGAGTCCTGAGCAATCTGCAAACGCATAACTACTGATGGTTGTAAGCGCATCAGGAATAACGAGGGACTTAATGCCATTACAATTATAAAACGCATATTGGCCAATGCTGGAAATGGTGTTGCTTAATACTACAGATGTTAGTGAAGTACAATTGTAGAAAGCTTTGTCGCCAATTGTTTCAACCGAACTGCCGAGCGAGGCCTGCACCAATCCGCTGCAGCCGTTGAAAGCATATTGCCCAATGCTTGTAACCGAGTTTGCAGTTATCGAGGTCAACCCCGAGCAATTGCTAAATGCGTAGTTGCCAATAGTTAATATCGTATTCGGAATGGTTACTGATGTTATTGCATAATTGTTTTTAAACAGATCGTCGGAAATGCCTGTAACTGAGTATTCAAGGCCATCAGCCGACACTTTGCTTGGAATGGTTATTGATGTGGCGCTGCCAGTATATTTGCAAACCATAACTGAGCGGGGTGCGTTTGCGCTTGTTATCTGATAAACCCAATCGCCTACAACCAAGCCACCCCAAACAGCCGTTCCGCCATTGTTGTTCCAATTATCGTTCCAACCGCCGGGTTTGCTTGCCGCCTTGCAGCATATCAGTGCCGATGTGCAACCACGGAAAACCTCCGTTCCTGCTGTAGTAACCGACTGCGGAACAACAACCAATTGCAATCCCGAACAATCGTAAAATGCGCTGCTGCCAAGTTTTGTAACCGAATTTGGAATTTCAATCTGCGTTAATCCTGTGCAGCCACGAAACGCATTTCCGCCCAAAGTGGTTATTGTTGATGGAATTTCTATTGATGTCAGCCCCGTGCAGTTATAAAATGCCCCCTCGCTTATCGAACTGAGTCCGCTGCCAATCGTAACCGATTTTAAACCCGTGCAACCGCTAAACGCACTATTGCCGAGGCTTTGCACGGTGTTCGGAATAGTAACAGAAGTTAGGCCTGTGCAACCACTAAACGCATTTGCACCAATAGCTGTTATGCTGTTGGGAATAGAAACCGATGTCAAACCCGTGTTGTCTTTAAACGCATTTTGATATATGCCAGTAACCTGATATTCAACACCATCTGATATTGCCGTTTCAGGAATCGTTATTGAGGTGGCACTCCCCAAATATTTGTATGCCGACACTGTGCGCGGCTCATTGGCACTTGTTACAACATACGCCCAGCCGTTGTACACAATTCCATTCCAAACAACCGTTCCGCCATTGTTGTTCCAATCACCATCCCAGCCATCTGGCTTGCTTGTTGCCTTGCAGCATATCACTGCCTTTGTTGCACCTTTAAATGCATTTTCACCAATTGTTGTAACTGATGCTGGAATATTTACCGATAGAAGTTTTGTGCAATTATTAAACGCATAATTACCAATGCTTTCAACAGCATTTCCGATAACTACTGATTCTAAAACAGAACAATTTTGAAATATTCCACCGCCGATGCTTGTAACCGAGTTGGGTATGGTTATTGACGCCAACTTCGAACAACTTCTAAATGCGCCGCCATCAATGGTTGTTAGTGTATTTGGCAAATCAACATAAGAAAGATTGGAACAGTAACTGAACGCTTCATAGCCAATGCTTGTTACCCCTTCTGGAATTTCAATAGATGTCAAAACCGAACAACTTCTAAATGCATTTGATGATATTATTTTGGTATTTTCTGATATTGAACACCAAGCTATATCGGTCGATTTCGCCATTACTAACACAAGATACAGGTTGCTGCTGCTGCCTAAATAGTAAGCGTTGTCGTATTCGTTATATTGCAATTTGGTGCAACCACTAAACGCACTACTACCAATGCTTGTTACTGAATTCGGAATAGTTACTGATGTCAGACCGCTGCAACCATAGAACGCATAATTGCCAATGCTTGTAACTGAGTTCGGAATGGTTATCGATGTAAGACCACTACAATTGTAGAACGCTCCGTACGGAATATAACTACTGCCAGTTATCACCACCTCTTTAAGCGATGTTGGCACATAATAGGTACTGCCTGTTGTTGAACTTGTGCTGCTACCATAATAGTATTGTGTTGTTTCTGTTCCGCCAGTGTAGCTGCTTGTACCAAAAATATAGCCAAACGGATATTGGTAGGTATCGCTTGAAGTATGTGATTTGTCCCCTACAAACGGCAAAGTAATTGATGTAAGACCACTGCAACCGCTGAACGCATACTGTCCAATGCTCGTAACAGAGTTTGGAACAGTTACCGATGTCAAGCCACTGCAACCATAGAACGCAAGGTTAGCAATGCCTGTTACCGAGTTTGGAATAGTTACTGATGTCAAGCCACTGCAACCTCTGAACGCATTATCATTAATGATTGTTACAGCATACTCAATCTCATTATAGGTTACCTTAGCTGGTA
>CALBPW010000386.1 GCA_937899145.1 uncultured Bacteroidota bacterium | reverse complement strand
CTCCGCGCCGCCCAACTTGTAAGCGCGAACAATCTGCGCGGTCTCATTGAGCGTCAAGGCGCGGCAATCGATACGAATCCTGCTTACTCCGCCGAAATCTGCGCGGTTATCAATCATCGACAACGTTTTGGCGTTTAGGATGTGCATTCGGCAAAATTGGTCGGTGACTACGGGGAAAAGTTCGCCCTTCCTGTCACGCAAATAAAAATCTTTCGTCCTGCAGACATGCGGGCAATTTTTTTTGTCCAAGCCGCCGAGAAAACTTCCGAGGACGCAGTAAGCCGAAATCATCAGCTCCTGCCGCCCGTGAACAATGCATTCGACGGGCAAGCAAGATTTTTTCGCGAGGCTTTTGACCTGCGCCAAGTTCAGTTCGGGCGAGAGCGTCACGCCTTCGACGCCGAGATTTTTCAGAAAGAAAATTGTCGCGCTGTTGAAAACGTGCAAGGAAAAATCCGTGCGAATCGGCGCGGCAGAAAATTTTTTGGCAAGGCTGAGCGTCGCGAGATTGTGAAAATTCTGAAAACTTTAACCAACAATTTGCGCCCCTACACCGACGACCTTGACGATGCTATGATGTTTCTCGGTATCATCGATTTTATACGCGCAAAAGCCCGCTACGCCTTGCAAATAGATGCCTCAGTACCACAACTTGCCAACGAGCCGATAATTGATTGGCGCAACGCTCGCCACCCAATTTTGCTATCGGTTTTTAAAGAAGAAAACCGAACGCTGGTGCCGCTTAACATCGCACTCAATACCGGCAGCCGAATACTTGTCATCAGCGGACCAAACGCGGGCGGAAAATCGGTCTGCCTGAAAACCGTTGGACTTGTGCAATATATGCTGCAATGCGGTTTGCCAGTGCCGATGGCGGCAAGTAGCCAAATGGGAATTTTCAGCAATCTGTTTATCGATATTGGTGATGAGCAAAGTATTGATAATGACCTAAGTACGTATAGTTCGCACTTGCAAAACATGAAGCATTTTGTGCGTAATGCCGATGACCGGACTCTGATTTTGATTGACGAATTTGGCACCGGAACCGAGCCAATGCTTGGTGGCGCAATTGCTGAAGCCATCTTAACAAAACTGAACAGCCAAAAAGTGTTTGGTGTGATAACAACACACTACACCAATTTGAAACATTTTGCCGCCTCGCACGACGGAATTGTCAATGGTGCGATGCTTTACGACACAAACCGCATGGAGCCGATGTTTGTGATGGAGACGGGAAAACCGGGCAGCAGCTTCGCCTTCGAAATCGCTTATAAGATTGGTCTGCCGCAAGATGTGATTGACGATGCGCGTAGCAAGGTTGGCGAGGAACATCTGAATTTTGATAAGCATTTGCGCGAGATTGCCCGCGATAAATATTATTGGGAACGTAAACGCGAGAATATCCGCAAGATAGAGCGTCGGCTTGAGGAGATGATGGAAACCGAGAAACGTGAACTTGACGAGGCTAAACGGTTTCATAAGGAATCGATTCAAAAATCGAAAGAGGAAGCAAAACGTATAATTTCCGATTCTAACAAATTGATTGAAAATACTATACGGCAAATTAAAGAGTCGCAAGCCGATAAGCAAAAAACAAAGGAAATTAGGCAAAAAGTTGAGGATTTTAAGCAGGAATCGGAGCAAACAACTAACGCCGAAGAGGAACGTATTTTGCAGAAAATAAAGAAATTGCGAGAGCGTGAAAATCGTGTAAAATCAGCAAAAACAAAGCAAAACACACAATTGAAAGCGGCCGATGTTGTTGAGGAACGCGAGCGCGATTTTACCATCGGAATGCCCGTGCGCATTGATGGTCAAACCGCCATTGGCGAGCTAATGGAACTGAACGGAAAAACGGCTGTTGTGGCTTTCGATAGCATGTATGTAACCGTTGATACAAGTCGCTTGCAGCATATTAGCGACGACGAAAAGCGGAAAATTCGCCATAGTGTGCGGCAAGGCGGTCTTCAGCAGTCGTATGAGATGAATGAGCGTCGCCTGAAATTCAAGCCCGGACTTGATGTGCGCGGAATGCGTGCTGATGAGGCAGTGAGCCGTGTTGCCGCCTTTATCGACGAGGCTGTGATGGTTGGTGCTTTTGAAGTGAAAATTTTGCATGGCAAGGGCAATGGCATTTTGCGCCACGTGGTGCGCGAATATCTGCAAACGGTTGATATTGTGAGTAATATCCACGATGAACATGTCGATTTTGGCGGCGCGGGAATTACGGTGGTGGAGTTGGGGTGATGTTATTTAGGAGTTAGAATTTAAATGATTGGTAATATGTAAGATATAATCATTTTTGTTCTAAAAAATTTTCTTGAATAAGAATTGTTTATAATTTTCGGCAAAAACATGATTCATAGTTTCTACGGCTATATAAAACATTCAGATGAACGAAGATTTTTTACATTTTCTTTGGAAAAACAAGTTGTTTTCAATGCCGCTAACTGAGTGCTATTCAGGCAAAAACATTGAGGTTTTGTCGCCCGGGCAGCACAATAGCGACCAAGGTCCGGATTTTTTCAACGCGCGAATAAAAATTGGCGAAACGTTATGGGCAGGAAATGTGGAAATTCATTTGCGGGCATCGGATTGGTTACGGCATAAACATCAAAGCGATGAGGCGTATAACTCTGTAATTCTGCATGTTGTAGGCGATAATGATACCAAAATCCGCAACCGGTCGGGCACTTTAATTCCTGCCGCCGAAATCAGCTGCCCCAAACCATTGCTTGAGCAGTATCTGTTTCTTATGCAGACAGACAAATGGCTGCCATGCCAATCGTATATTTCAAAAACCGACCAATTTATAATGATGCAATGGTGCGAGGCGCTTGCTGTGGAGCGCATTGGAGACAAAACAAAAACTATTGCCGCAAACTTGCAATTGACAAAAAACAATTGGGAAGAATCGTTTTATTATACTGTAGCACAGGCTTTTGGATTAAAAGTTAATGCGCAGCCGTTTTTGATGTTGGCGCAATCGGTGCCGCTGACGGTGTTGGCGCATCACAAAAACAGCCTTTTGCAAATTGAAGCATTGCTTTTTGGACAATCGGGATTGTTGCCCGACACGCCAACCGATGAATACACGCAATTGCTGCATCGCGAATATGCGCATCTTAGGCTTAAATACTCGCTTGAACCTATTGAACGGCAAACGTGGAAGTTTGCCCGAATGCGTCCTGTTAATTTTCCGACAATCCGAATCGCTCAGTTTGCTTCGCTCATTTTCAAATCCTCGACCTTGTTATCAAAACTTGTTGAATGTCAATCAATTGACGAAGTGAAAAAACTTTTCTCGGCAAATGTTTCCGACTATTGGCTCACGCACTATAATTTTGGAAAAGAGAGCGAAAAACGAGGCAAAAAATTTGGCGATTCCACACTTAATTTGCTGATAATAAACGCGTTTGTGCCGTTTATGTTTTATTACGGAAAAGCCATCTCTAAACCTGAATTAACAGAACGTGCCATTGCGTGGCTTGAACAATTGCCGGCCGAAGAAAACAACATTATTGCTCAATGGCGGCAATTTGAAGTTAAAGCAACATGTGCGCTTGAAAGTCAGGCACTTATACAACTTTACAATTGTTATTGCCAACATCGGCAATGCCTGAAGTGCCGTATTGGGCGGCAAGTGCTTTCGCCAATTGTAAGATGATGAATTGGTGATTTTGGATAGATTGTCAGGCTCGCCAGAACGCTTACATTCAGAAGGTGTCAGCTGTTAGTTTGTAACTTAGTTCAGTTGGTATTCGCATTTCAACTTTGCAACCAATTTTTTCGCCATGTTGCTCACTACCAACTGAATACGACACGCGAATTTGTCGTTCGTTTATTGCATTAATTTTTCCGATGAGCGTGTTTACAACATTAATATTGTGAGTAAAATTTTCGCTATCGGTCAAATCGCGATATACGCCATTGTCTAAAATACTGATAACAAGCTCTTTATTGGTTGGGTTTTTGTCGACTTCAATTGTAATTTGTCCACCACCCTGGCGCGAAAGAACCCCTTTTTTAAGCGCATTTTCAACAAAGCAAAACACGCCAAAGGCAGGCACTTTCACCATATCGTTGACGTAAGGTTGAATTTTTATTGTATAGTCGAATTGGTCTTTAAATCTAAATTTTTCGAGTGTTAAGTAGTTTTTAATAAAGTCGATTTCCTCACTTAATTCATGACCGAATTTATCAATATTGTTAAGTGATATGCGCATCAGTTTTGAAAAAGTTGTAAGATTTGAGATGGCGGTGTCGTGGCTGTCTTTGTGAATTGAGAACGAAACTGAATTGAGCGCATTGAATAGAAAATGAGGGTCGAGAGAGCTCTGTAACAGATTGCTTTTCAGATTGTAAAACTCTGATTGTTTTTGCAGCAATTTTTCGTTTTGTTTCTTCTGAATCAGAAACAAAATGTAAACGCCAGCAATTATTAGTAACAATACCAGCAATTTAACTGCGAAATCGTTGATAAGATAAACCACTAATAGAGAACTAATCAGTAATGCCGCTATTAAATATGTGGTTGCGTTGATTTTTTGTTTTTCTAACATCATTTTTTGCGTGAAATAGTGAAATCAATTAAATCAGAAAGCGATTTATGCGCTTCGTTATCAGGAGTTTGTTTTAAAACCGATTTGCATTTTCCGACAAATTCTATCATAGCTTTTTGGGCGTATTCAAGTCCGCCGTGTTCTTTAACAAATCGCATAAGTTGATTTATGTCGGCACCGCTTTTTTCTTTTTTGCGTAACTTTTTGATTGTATGTCGTTTTTCGGCTGTTGTGCAGTTTTGTAAAGCGTAGATTAGCGGCAGTGTGATTTTTCGTTCGCGAAGGTCGTTGCCAACAGGTTTGCCAAACATTCCATCTGTCTCATAATCAAACAAATCATCGCGTATTTGGAATGCGATTCCGATGTTTTCGCCAAGTTGTCGCATTAGTTCAATTTGCTGCTCATTGGCTCCTACCGATGTGGCTCCGGCTATGGTGCAAGCTACCATCAGAGCGGCTGTTTTTTTCTTAATTACCTCATAGTAGGTTTGCTCATCGATGTTGCGCACCAATCTTTGAAAGATAAAGGAGTGCCTCTTCCACTTCCTCCAGCTGTAT
>CALBPW010000385.1 GCA_937899145.1 uncultured Bacteroidota bacterium | reverse complement strand
TCCGTCGGCCGCCGTCACGGTCCTTGACAGCACGTAGCTGCGCTGCGCCGACAGCGGCGCGGTCACCGTCTGCGCCGTCAGCGGCGATACCGCCGGCATTGCCGACAGCGACAGTAACCGCTTGCTAAACGCCGTTTATGGCTGTCCAAATGGTCCATTGGCTATGAGCCACGCCATACCGGGCTTGGTTGAGACATCGACAAATTTGGCATCGGTAAAAATGAAAGCCGGCAACACAATAGAAATTTGCACAAGCCAACGCAGTGCAATTGAATCGGCACGCGATGATGCTGCAAATATGGTTGAAAGTGTATTTGCGCAAGCGGGCGCCAGCGTTGAACACTCCGATGGCTATCCGGGTTGGGAACCAAATCCCGATTCGGAAATTTTGAAAATTGCCATTGAATGCTACAAACATCTATTTAACAAAAATCCGGAAGTTAAAGCTATTCACGCAGGATTGGAATGTGGCCTTTTCCTCAAAAAAATTCCAAATATGGATATGATTTCCATAGGTCCGACATTACGCGGAGTACACTCACCTTCAGAGCGAATTGAAATAAAAACCGTGAAAATGTTTTACGATTTTCTTATCGAAATCCTTAAAAATTGCAATTAAAAAAAGCAAATAATATGGAAATTAAAAACATTAACATAAAAGTACAATCGACAACTGACACAAGCGAACTTGAACAATCAGTACAAACGTTGATTGGAAAAGCGCAAGAGGCGGCAAAACGAGCTTATGCACCCTACTCCAATTTTCAAGTTGGCGCATGTCTGCTTTTAGACAATGGCGAAATGATTGAAGGCAACAATCAAGAAAACGCATCATATCCGTGCGGCAGTTGCGCTGAGCGTACCGCCCTACACTATGCCAATTCCCGATTCCCGAACTCAATTGTAAAAGCTATCGCCATATCGGCTTACAACCAAAACGGATTATTAGACGAGCCTATTACGCCTTGCGGAATGTGCCGCCAAGCCTTATTAGAAGCCGAAGTCAGAAGCGAAAAAAGCATGCGGGTAATTTTAAACGGAAAAAATCGGACTTACATATTAGATAAAGCCACCGATTTGCTTCCATTATCGTTTGATAACAGTAAATTATAACTCATAATTAATAAGATATGAAAAAAGCCGCAACAATAAAAGACATTGCAAAAGCCATAGGCGTTTCAATTTCGACAGTATCGCGCGCGCTACAAGACAAGCCCGAAATTTCAGACGAAACCAAAACTTTAGTTCGCGAAACAGCTTCAAAGATGAACTATCGCCCTAACTCAATGGCGGTGGCTCTGAAAACACACAAAACACACTCAATTGGTGTGGTTGTACCACAAATTGTAAGTTTCTTCTATGCAACTGTGGTTCAAGGCATTGAGCAAGTTGCAAACGAACTTGGGTATCAGGTTTACGTCAGCTCGTCGAACGAGGATATGATTAAGGAAATGCAAAATGTGTACGGTTTTCTCGACCATCGCGTTGATGGTATGATTGTGTCGCTATCGAAAGCTACCGATGAGTTTACGCACATACACCGCATCGAAGAAAACAATGTACCACTTGTACTTTTCGACCGTACATCGAAGGAGATAAACGTGCCGAAAGTGGTTGCGAACGACGCCGACGCCGCCTATATGGCCGTTTCACACCTTATTGAACGCGGTGCAAAACGTGTGGCTCTAATTACCGGGCCAGAACACATGCTGATAGGTAGAAACCGATTCCGCGGCTACCGCGCCGCCCTTACAAATCACGGATTACCAATCGACAACAGGTTTATCGTACGCTGCAACCTAACCGTTGACGACTCTCGCGAAGCAACTTTGAAACTATTTGACATGAAAAATCCACCAGATGCAATCTTCGGAATCAACGACGAAGTAGCAATTGGCGCACTCTATGCAGCCAAAGAAAAAGGCCTGCGAATACCTGAAGATGTGGCAATTGTTGGATTTTCAAATAGCCGCCGCTCAAGTTACATTGAGCCAACACTCAGCACCCTCGACCAAAATCCAATGAAAATTGGCATTTTAGCAGCAAAATTGCTATTCGACCAAATTCAAGGGAAACCAAATTTCGGCGAAAGCAAAGAAGTAATTGTACCTGCAACACTGATAGTTAGAGCGTCATCGAATAGATGATTTTAGACTACAGACATCAGACATTGAGATTAACTCACATAACAGTCTGATAATCAGTTTGCGTTAAAAAAAATAGACAAAGAGCGGCGTAATGGTCGCTTTTTTGTTTATCAATTACCAAAAACTCGTAAAGACGTTTTTTAAGAAATAACAATGCGTTTAATTGATACATTTGCGCCAAATTTTCGGGTATGGAAAATGAGATAACAGTTAACGGGAAACATTTCAGAAAATCGCTGGATGGCGAGAAAATACAAGTACGCGTGGCTGAAATTGCACAACAAATGAATACCGATTTAACAGGCAAAGAAGTTGTTTTTCTCAGCATCTTAAATGGCAGTTTTATGTTTGCCGCCGACCTTATGAAATCGGTAAACATACCAAGCAAAATCAGTTTTGTGAAATTTTCATCGTATCAAGGTACAACCTCAACCGAAAAAGTACACGAACTGATTGGTTTAAACGAAGATATAAAAGGCAAAACAGTTGTCATTGTCGAAGATATTATTGACACCGGAAACACCATGGCTGAACTGCTTGAATACCTTAAAAAATATGAACCAGCCGAAATTAAAGTATCAACATTGATGTACAAATCAAGCGTTTGCAAAAAAGATTTACCAATCAATTATTTTGGATTCGACATTCCCAACGATTTTATAGTTGGCTACGGACTTGATTTTGACGGATACGGACGCAATTTAAAAGATATTTACACAATAACAGGCAACGATTAATGTCAAATAGTTGACAATTGACACAAATCCGAAACCAATCTAAAAAAAACAGAAAAGTAATAATTTAAAATACTAATAATAAAATGTTTAATCTTGTAATTTTTGGACCTCCGGGATCGGGTAAAGGAACCCAATCGGAATATATTATTGAAAAATACGGTCTGAAACACTTATCGACTGGCGACCTATTACGCGCCGAGAAAAATTCGGGTTCTGAACTTGGCAACCGCATCAAAGAATTGATTGACCGCGGCGAATTGGTATCAGACGAATTAGTTGAAGAAATGGTAAAAAACAACGTTATGCGCAACCGTGAGGCGGCAGGCTTCATTTTTGATGGTTTTCCGCGCACAACAGCACAAGCCGCTTGGCTCGACAATATGCTTGCAAGCATTGGCGAAAGCGTTACACTAATGCTCACCCTTGATGTCGCCGACGACGAATTGCGCACCCGCATCTTGGAACGTGGAAAAATGTCGGGACGCGCTGACGACCAAAATGTGGATATAATAAACAACCGTATTTCAGTTTATCACAAACAAACTCAACCAGTTATAGATTTTTACGCTGAACAAGGAAAATATGTATCGGTAAACGGTGTTGGCTCGCTTGACGATGTTTTCTGCCGCATCTGCCATGCTATGGATAGTGTAAACCAAGAAGCTGAATTAGTGTAATTTGTTAATATTCAATATTTAAAGCCCATTTGTATAATACAGATGGGCTTTATTGTTTCCAAAAACAAATTTAAGTTACACAATTATTTACCTATCTTTGTCTCTCGAAAAATCCTTAACTATTTGTAAAACAACTCAAATAAAAGGCTAATACAAAAATTATGGCAGAATCGAATTTTGTAGATTATGTAAAAATATTTGCCCGCAGTGGCAAAGGCGGTGCAGGTTCGGCACATTTCAGGCGTGCCAAATACGAGCCAATGGGCGGGCCAGATGGCGGCGACGGCGGTCGTGGAGGACACGTGATTTTACGCGGAAACGCGCAAATGTGGACACTACTACACCTACAATTCCAAAAACACACATTTGCCGATAGTGGCGAAGCGGGCGGTGGCGCACTGCGCCATGGAGCCGACGGAAAAGATGTCGTTTTAGAAGTTCCTCTTGGCACCGTTGTGAAAGATGCCGAAACAATGAAACCACTATTTGAAATCACCGAGGACAAAGAAGAAAAAATATTGATGAAAGGCGGTCGCGGAGGACAAGGCAACAATCACTTCAAATCAGCTACAAATCAAGCCCCACGCTATGCGCAGCCTGGCGAGCCATTTGAAGAAGGCTGGCGTGTTTTAGAATTAAAAGTACTTGCCGATGTCGGCTTAGTAGGATTTCCAAATGCCGGAAAATCAACACTTTTGTCGGTTGTATCAGCTGCCAAACCAAAAATTGCCGATTACGCATTCACCACACTCGAGCCAAACCTTGGCATTGTATCGTACCGCGACAATCGCTCGTTTGTAATGGCTGACATCCCCGGAATTATTGAAGGCGCGCACGAGGGCAAAGGCTTAGGACACAGATTTTTACGCCACATAGAACGCAACTCTGTTCTTCTCTTTATGGTTCCTGCCGACTCAAACGACATAAAAGCTGATTATGAGACACTTGTAAACGAATTGCGGCTATACAATCCCGAATTGCTCGACAAACATCGTGTATTGGCCATCACCAAATGCGATATGCTTGATGACGAATTGGCTACAGCACTAAAAAAGACAATTCCAAACGATGTCCCAAGCGTAATGATTTCATCTGTCGCACGCACTGGCATCGACCAACTAAAAGATTTACTTTGGAAGGCGATAAACGATTGAAATGACACAATTTAGGAGTTGGGAATTGGTGTCAGGATTATGCGACGCACCGATTACCCAATTCACCAAACCATTTCTATGTTCTAAAATCAAAATATAAAAAAAACAATGTTTGAAGCCCTTGAAAATATTGACCACCAATTGCTATTACTGATAAACGGAGCAAACACCCCCCTACTCGACCAAATAATGTGGGGCATTAGCGGGCGCTACACTTGGCTACCGCTCTACATAGTCGTCTTAATAATGATGCTGAAAAAAGTTGGCAAAAATTGGTGGTTGCTACTCATTGCCACAATAGTTGCAGTGGGGCTTGCCGATTCAATATCAGTACATTGCTTCAAAAATGTTGTAATGCGATACCGCCCCACCCACAATCTCGAATTGGAGCCACTTATACACATTGTACACGGATACCATGGTGGTTGGTACGGATTTGTATCGTCGCACGCGGCAAACACATTTGCAATTGCATTTTTCACAAGTCTTATACTGAATAAGCGAACGATTTGGATAATAATGCTTACTTGGGCAGCGTTGGTTTGCTACTCACGAATGTACATAGCAGCCCACTATCCTGCCGACATTGCAGGCGGATGTTTTTCTTTGCCCTAAGGAGCAAAAGTAACTG